>JARFPZ010000097.1 GCA_029288035.1 Desulfosarcina sp. | reverse complement strand
TGGGGTTACAATTCCTGGGGCGAGTGGGGGTTATCATGGCTGTCTCTGCAGATTGTGGCGCTGGTCCATATGGCTGGTGCTTTCGCAATCCTATCGTTTGTTGTTGTGCATGTGTACATGATCACAACCGGCCACACCATTTTTGCCCATACCCGTGCCATGATCACGGGTTGGGAAGAAGTTGCGGACGAAGAATCTGTGGGTGACTGGGAGTATAAAACTAAAACGGCTTAAATATATGGGGGGCAATACAACACGAGTCTCCCCCTTTGTAATTTTCAATTAATTCTCAAATCTCTTCAATAGATTTATCAATGCATTCTTAGTTTAGAGTAGTAAACTCCTTTCATTTATTTGTGAAGGTGATTTTCAATCCCGATTAATTAATATTTTAGATCTATCCAACTTTTGGCTTCAAGCCATTGATAAATATCAGGCGAGGCACATGCGGCAACGCATCACCGTTCGTGTCTGCTTGTACTGGATCGATTTCCCAGGGCTCAATAAACAGCCTAATACAGGGCACATTTGAAAGCATCAGTAGGACACCACTTCCCGAATGTATCAGATTATTTGAAACTGGTATCAGATTAGAAGGGGGGTAAAATGAGAGTGCCACTTGAGGTTGAAAAACAGATGGAGCGCGAAAAGATAGCGGCGTATGTTGTTGGGACATTTACTTATCGCTAAATCTTATGCGATAAAATAGGCCTTGTTGATATTATCAATGAGCTGGTTACCGCCAAATTGGAGGTGGTTCCGGAAATCATTTTATTTAGGATTGGTGATGGATACACTGTCGGGTCGTACCCCGCTTTATCGATTAGATGAGTTTTTTCAAGATAAGGATACTGAGCTGTTATTGGGAAAACGGATCAATGCGGCAGTTTTTAATGATTAGAATGTTGGTTGTGTTCTTGATAATGCCCACGAGTTTGGGGCAATCAAGATATTTTCGGTCGTACATTCAGCACCCCAAAAACCAGGTTTTCGTCCTTTTTTAAAGTTTGGAACAATTTTGGCCCTAATACTATCAAGCCCTGGGCTGAATGAATATATTCGGGTCAACCTTTAATGATATCAAATACTCAATTTGCTTTTCGGCAATCGGTATATTGAGTTGTCGGTTATCTCCAATTTTTAAAATCATGATCCTTTGGAAATTGGTCATAAGCATAAAGGTTGTCGGCCGTGTGGTTCGCCTTCTCTTCCAGCCAGGTAATTCTCGTTTTTCTGTTACGACATACCGGCGCATCTGTCTTTCAATCAAACGCCAGATTAGTAGGGAAAGCAGAAGAACTAAACCTATAACTTCAGTACGTTGACGCCAATAAGGCTCGTCCCCCCGGCCTGTTTGCGACAGATTCCAACAAAGATGTTATGGGCTCAAATAATTTACGGTTGATTCTGGAGCTGTAACCATCACCAGCATGGCTAAAGCTGCCATCCGCTCGGGATCATCGAATATCAACGTACGATTGAATGATTTTTGCTCCATTCAACGATCCCATGGCGCAGGTTGTAAAGTTGGTTAAAATCGTTGTCAAGAAGTATTTTAGATGCCACGGTGCTACGGTTTCCGGTTGCACAATATACTAAAATGCCCTGGCTTTTAAAGGCATCGAGCTCTTTAACGCGTGCCTGAAGTTCCTGAACAGGTATGAGAACGGCATTTGCCAAGTGGCCTCGCCTAAACTCCCTGGAGGTTCGGACATCCAAAATCAGCGGATTTGTGTTTTCGATCAGCGCCGCGGCTTCTATGGCGGTGATCTCCCGGTAATGTTGCCGATTGAATGCGATGACGGTGATATTTCCAGTAACCTCTCCCAAAGAAAAGGGATAAGCACCCACCTTTTTCATTTTAAAAAAGGGGGCTTTCTCCAAATCCCGTGGCAACGCTTTTGCAATTGATAGCGAGGGTACCACTAAGAACGGATTAGCAATCGAGTCATCAAACGCAAATTTGATGTAATCTCCCCGGTACACCGTCAAATGAACTTGCTGATCTGTCAGATGAATCGGAAGGATACGAAATCCGTTGATGATCTTGCCAGAAACCGGCGGTTTCGATTCGGTCGCATTCGACGTTATCGACCATAGACTGGTGACGTAAACCGAAGTCAATACAACTATTGCTAATATGAAATATTTTTTCATGGTGCTACCTCAGTGATCGATATCCAGCCATTATATAGACAATATATTTTGATATAAGAATTCAGATCCTTAAACTACGCTTAGCCAAACTATCATAACCATTCCGGGTGTTATTGCAACCGACCCGATCGTGTGCGATGGCATCTAAGACCGTGTTATACGCTCTAACTGCCCCAATTTTTCAGAGCCCTGATGTTAGATAGCTTTCCATTCTATGCAATCGAAAAAATACTGAAATTGTTACAGCTTTCTTTTGAAAATACAAAAAATTCGGGAACCTAAAAGGTGTTAATAATAGCAGCTATCCACCGTTAAGGAGACGCTTTTCCAACGCATGTATTTTGACTATATTTTCAGATCAGAGGTGATTTTGGAAAAATTGCCAACCATCATATGTTGGGTATTTGCAATGGTGTTGAACTCAAGAAAATGCGCAGTTATATTCCATCGAACTACTTTGAAATACCTGCTCACTGAAGGCTGTAGTACTTTGAAAAACATCTTCAATTGGGAATGTCCATGATACAAGACTTGCCCCCCTGTATTTAAAATTTAGTGCTGGCGGGTTGTGATTGGCCTTAAATGCTGTATTTTGTCTAATAACGACTGGCAAATATACACCAGAAAAAAAAACACGAGGAGCTCATCATGAAAAGAGCCGTGCTACTGATAACGATATTCCTATCACCGGTCACGATTCTTGCCAATCAACTTACTGATGCCAATGCTTTAAAAGGCCTTAAAACCGTTAAGGTGGTCTGCGACGTCAATGTTGGTGATCCGAAACTGCTTCTGAGGCGGATAGAGTTAATTGACGAAACCTACACTCAACTGATTGACGCTGGAATCAAACCCTCCTTTGTCGTGGCCTTTCGCGGACCAGCCACCAAATACATCACTCGCGGCACTGGATATGTTTCCCCAGAACATTATACAACTAAAAAGGAAATTCAGGGATGGATCGCGCAATTTCACGAGAACGGATTTTCACTGGAGCAGTGCGCAATTGCAGCCCGAGCCCAGAAAGTGTCATATGGCGATGTTCTTCCCCAGATCACTGTTGTCCAGAACGGCTACATAAGCATTGTCGCCTATCAGAATAAGGGGTATGCTTTGCTGCCGATGGATTGATAAGGGTTTTCCAGAATTTTCATAAAACCAGGGATACCATCATTACGTAGTCGGAATTTATGCACTTGCCGACCAGTCCCACCTGAGGTTAGAAATCACCAACGGACTAAAGGGCAGGTGGAGTACTTGGTTATGGAATCAGAGCCGTCCAGAACAGAAGCCGTGTACACCGAACTTGAGATCGTAGGGCTTTAGCCGTATCGAAGGATTCGGAGTTCCGTTTACAACCAGCATACGCTGGCTGAACATCTCGTCTGACTTCTGCAATCAGTTGAAAAGAACATCTACCCTTACCTTCGTTCCAATACATCGCCGCTGTCGCGATTAAGCAGATGGCTTGTTCACGTAAAGCGGCGTGAAATCCGGCAAGCTTTAAATTAATTCTATTTGAACTCTCACTCAGCCGCTTTCCACGTCATGAGGGGTGGATGATCGATAGCATCTTCTTCACGAGACCGTCGAGCACGTAGGTGAGAAGCAGGCACAATAGGACAGATCCGCCAGGGCCTCCAAGTGCGAGTGTGGTGAACCCACCGATAATCGAGCCGAAAAACAAGAACTGACCGAAACGCGTGCGGAGCTGTTTGAAGGAACGAAAGGGAATTTTGCTGATCATCAACAAGGCAATCAAAAACACATAAGGGCCCATGAACTCGACATTTTTCAGAAATGAAAGGCCCGTCTCATGATGGGCCATCACGACGCTGCAAAGCAGCATCGCTCCGACAGGGGTTGGAATACCCGAGAATTCGGTGGAATTTTCATTCTGGGAAACGCTGTCTTGGAGGAGGTTTTTCTCGGCGTCCACATTGAAGCGCGCCAATCGTCCCGCCGCACAGGCGACGAAAAAGAAGGCAACCAGCAGGTAGAGGTCGAAACGACCGAGCATTCTGCCGTGAAGACTCCAGCAATGAACGAGAAAGGCAGGCGCCACGCCACAGTTTATAATATCTGCAAGGCTGTCCATCTGGAGGCCAAAGGCGCTCTCGGATTTGGTCCAACGAGCCACCCGCCCATCCATCAGATCGCACGCGCTAGCGACAAGAATGGCCACTCCGGATGCATACGGATGGCGAGGTGCCCACGTGATCGACAGCAGCCCGAAGAAAATCCCCGTGAATGTCACCGCCTGTGGCAACAAATATCGCATCCAAGGCCGTTTCATATAACATTCCCTATGGTTTCCAAATCTCCGCTCCACAAAGATCCCGACATGGTCAGGATAAGACGATTTTGCTGCCCATTGCAGGCTAAAATCGGTAACACCCCCATTCGCTGACTGAGGAGCATGTTCACCAGGAATTGGAAACGCTCGGTGCGAGATCCATACCCGACATCCCCGAGAAAAGGCCGAGCATGGCTCCACGATTCATGGGCCACAAGGATTCAGACATGGATCCACCGCCCGGCCTTCCCCGCCGAAACCTGCAGGATTTCGGACTATGCTCTGAGAGATACGACCTGATAAGTCGCTCAAGGCCCAACGATCACTGAGAGATTTTTCTCCTAACTTTATGCTGAGCCCCAATAAAGCCAGACAGTATGTAAAAACGGCCACAATGCTGACCGAAGAAGATTCTTTTCGCAGTGTGCAGATTGCACCTTTAAATCCAGCAAAAAATTCAACTACAATAATTTAGGTTGGCTAAACAAATCTAAAATCCTCGGCCATTATGGATTTCCCTTGGCCAATCTACAAAATGCGCCGATTGTGGATTTCGCGATTGTGGATTTCGTGCCCATGGTTTTGTGCCGACTAAAGATAGCACTGTAGTGGGGCTTTCAGGAAGCCGGATTTGGCGAATTAATAAGGTCCCGGGTAGCCGTATGTGGCAGCAAGATGTTTGATGCTTTTGTAAATCTCCTGATCCAACCTTTTGATTTCTTCCCATGTTACCTCCCAGGGCTCGTCTGAGACGTGATGGCGGCGAGCGTTTATATCTTTTGGGACACCATCGAGCGCGCTCGGCCTATACGGGACACCGACAAGATCGCACAAATCGGCAAGTTCCTCATTCAAATTCTCGACTCTGACGATTTTGTCCGCCTTCACTTCCGCCATCAAATTCCAGTGATACCAGTATCGCGAGGCTATCAGGATTAGTTGCTGCTTGAAGTCGAGATGGTTTTGCTCCTCCGGACTCAGTTTTGTATCTGGAACATGGCGTTCAATGTATCCAGGTGCACGTTTCCCTTGTTGTAGAACAAACTGGGCCATACTGGCAATCACCTTTAAAGGATGCCTGACCTGATGAATGACGACATCGAACTTATAATCGAGAATGCTGGGGCCAGAGGGCGGCTTGGGATCGTCGGCCACCATAAACCAAGATGCCGCGCCGTCGGCGCCCATAACGCCGTTGGGCGGGACGGGTCTTTCATGCCGGATGTCCAGACCAAGCGACTGCCAGATCTTTGCGCTATATAGGGTTCCACTTCTTCCGCAACCGGTGATGAGCAAACGTTTTCTTTCCAGACCAGCCCTTATATTTTCCATCCTATTACGAAATTCAAAGCATTTTAAGACGGGTTAGAAAACATTGTTAATCTCGATAGATTCCAAGGTGATCGCCCGATAATGCTTGATGCACATCAATTAGACTTCAATTAACCGTTTTTGCCAGAATACAATAGAGCACATATTAATTCCTGCAAAATTGCCACACTTTACATGAAAAATCAAGTCGGCGACGGATACCCGACTCTGGATTCATAACGCCTGGTGTTAGGAATATTTGCAGAACGTCGAAAACCCGCCCCCGATCGCGAACCGCTCAGGCGATGCAGGCTGGCATCTGTGCACGCATGTTAGAGCATGAGAATTTTTCTGACATAATAGAAAAACGGAAGGTAGTTATTCTTCAGGACCCTAAACGATTCTCATGGGTTAATGTTTTTTATCAGAACTTATCAACCCATCTAAATTTCGCATAAACCGGAAAATGATCAGAGGGGTAGATCCCTTCGAATGTGCTCACCTCCACGTTGTAATTTGCTGGAGCAATGTTGCCGCGGTATAGAATCCAGTCAATGTGATCGCCATCGGTGCGGCCTTTAAACCCATGGTAGGTACCCAGCAAAGGTTTTGTAGCAGCATTTTTGAACCAAGGCCCTTTGAACGAATATTTATCATTTTCCCCAGTGAAAACACCGTAGCAATTCTGTTTAGGGGTGGCATTAAAATCACCTAAAATGATGGCCGGAACATTTGGGGGCAGCTTGGACAGTTGCTCCATAATTAGGACAGCGCTATTTGTTTGTACATTTTCAGCAAAATCGAAGTGGGTATTTATGCATATCAAAGTTCTATTATTGCTTGTAAACATGCCTATGGTGCATTGACGTGGCCAGCGGCTATCTCGAAATTTACTCGGGATCGTGGGCGTCTTGCTTAGGAAAAGATGCTGGTAAACTTCAGGCGCCCACTTGCGTTTAAAGAAAATGACATTGTTTTGCCAATTAGGTGGTGCAGGACTACGCTTTCCAATGAACTCGTAACCAATCAGAATTTTAGTTAAATAATCGATTTGAAAATCATTTACTTCCTGCAGACCAATAAAATCAGGATGATATTTTTTGAATAGCGCCGGCAGCCCTTTCTTTCGATGGTCCCAGCTATTGGCACCGTCATCAGCCAATCCAAAACGAAGATTAAAGGTTAAAGTCGAAAATTCTTTTGCAACGTCAAGCTTTCCTTTGATCATATTCATATTTTTCATTTAACACCGATTTTCGCGCAAAGAAAAATCAAGTTTCTATATCTATCTTTGAGAGATTAAGTTAGCGCGCAAACCAAATAAAATCAGGTGGTTATAGACTTTTCTTTTACTTCGTGCTGTCTAAAATCTTATATTATATGACGTTTAAATTATCATCCCATTATTGTTAAAGATATGCCAGACAAATTGAAACATGATTATATATAATAGAACAAACAACTATATTATGTATTATAACAGTAAGATAACGTATAAAAGTCGATTAAACCGGTTACACAGCATCGGCCGTTTATATTGTTTTAACATTATTTTACTTGACATATTAAGCGTCATTATGTATAAGATTTTCATGCGTGATAAAACCTATTTCCTACACCCCGTGCATGACTGGCAAAGACGCTACGAAGCTTTGCGGGCATCCTTTGTTGAGCGACTGCCGGCAAAAGTTGTCGCTGAACGATTCGACTACTCCCCAAGCTATATCCATCTTCTCCGGCATCAGTTCATTCATGAAAAAATCGACTTCTCTGAACCGGTCGCTGAAGGCAAAGTCGCTCGGCATCGAGTGAATTCCAAGATCCGTTTAAAGATCTGCAATTGGAGAGAACACCGTCTGTCTGCCGGTGAAATCACCCAACTGTTATCCGAAGAAGGGGTGGAACTCTCCGTACGCACAGTTGAGCGTGTATTGGCCGAAGAAGGATTTAAAAAGCTTCCGCGCCGCAGTCGACTCAAACTCGGCCTGACCGTAAAAGGCACCAGGGTTCCAGCCGTATCGCAGGCTATTGCGGTGGCTGAGACGGTACAAAAACCCTTTGACTGTGAATCGGCCGGTGTTTTTCTTTTCGCGCCTTTTATTGAGAAATTAAACATTAGCAATATTGTCAAAAGCGCTGGATTACCTGGAACAAAGATGATTCCAGCCATCAGCTACTTTCTGTCATTTCTGGCCCTTAAACTCATCGGCACCGAACGTTATGCACACATGGGCGACCATGGCTTTGATGCGGGTTTAGGGCTTTTTGCCGGACTCAATGTCTTGCCCAAATGCACCGCCATGTCCACCTATTCTTATGGACTGGATTCGGTGCATCTATTAAAGCTTCAAAAAGCTTTTGTGAAACAAGCCCATAAACTACGCTTATATGACAGCAGTATCATCAACCTGGACTTTCATACGATACCGCACTTTGGCGATGAGTCTGTGTTACAACAGCACTGGGCTGGGGCGCGCAACAAAACAATGAAAGGAGCACTGACCCTGTTTGCTCAGGATGCTTCTTCAAAGCTTATCCTCTATACAGCTGCGGACATTGCCCGTGATGAATCCGATGATCAGGTATTAGTTTTTTTATCTTTCTGGAAAAGCATCCGCCGGGGTATCAAATCCACCTTTATCTTTGATTCTAAATTTACAACCTATGAAAAACTTTCCCAGCTCAATGCGTTGGGCATTAAGTTTATCACACTGCGACGCCGCGGTAAAAATCTGATCGATCAGGTCGATAAGTTGGAACCATGGAAACGGATCAAAATCCCTCATGCCAAAAGAAAGTACCCCAACCCGCTGGTGCACGAATCATTCATAGAACTTAGGGATTATGAGGGAGAACTGCGCCAGGTGATTGTTCGGGGCAATGGCCACGAAAAGCCGGCATTTCTCATCTCAAATGATTTCGATACCACCGTAGAATTACTAGTTGGCAACTACTCCCGACGATGGCGGGTGGAAAATGTCATCTCTGAAGCCGTCAAGTTTTTCAATCTCAATGCGCTTTCTTCTCCGATTCTTGTTAAAGTTCACTTTGATGTTGTCATGACGATGATTGCCGACACGCTGTACAATATGCTGGCCCAAAAGTTACGAGGTTTCCAAGAATGCGATGCGCCAAAGATCTTCCGCCATTTCGTCAAGGGCAAGGCCAATATAACTTTGAAAAATGGACAACTAACCGTCACGTATCCACGCAGAGCTCACAATCCAATACTTAGGGCTGTGCCCTGGCAAAGGCTGCCAAAATCGATTTCTTGGCTGGATTCTGTAAATCTTGATCTCAAATTTAGATAAATCTAAACCGAAAATCTTATATTGCTATGACGGTTAAAACTAGCGCGAAAATCGGTGTTTAAAGAAAAAAGTTATTTAAAAGGAAAATTCGCCACCCCAGATAAATACGCCCCAGTTAAACAAAAAAACGGACAGGTTTCACGGGGTAAACCTGTCTCTTATACACATC
>JARFPZ010000089.1 GCA_029288035.1 Desulfosarcina sp. | reverse complement strand
CCCCTTCTGAGTTTCATACAGTATAAAAAAACAAAGAGAGCTTGTCCATGGCATTTATGAATATAGCTGAGACGCGTGTGATGATGATCGGGATCACTGTTGGCCTCAATTGGCGTTGCTAAAAAAAACTATGCCAATAATTACAAAAACCGATCTAAAACCAGTCCGAGTGAAAAGGCTTGCAAACGAAACTTATGATGACATCGACGCTGGGAAAATCCCGCCAATTCAACAACAAGCCTAAGCCGAAAACGACATGATACTTACCTTGACAGCTTAGCTTTTGTCATTATTGTAGGGTTCGAGTTTTGTTTTATAAAAAATGACGTATGGATATGTTACCCAATTCATACAGGAGGATATTATGTGGGAATATACTGACAAAGTAAAAGATCATTTTCTCCATCCGCGCAACGTCGGTGTGATCGCGGATGCGGACGGTGTCGGTGAAGTCGGCTCCCTGTCATGCGGGGATGCACTGACATTTTATTTCAAGCTGGATGATGACGGCAAGATAAAGGATGCGAAATTTCAAACCTTTGGGTGCGCCAGTGCGATCGCATCCTCTTCCGCCTTGACCGAAATGGTAACCGGTCTCACCTTGGAAGAAGCCAAAAAGATCACCAATGAAGATATTGCCGAGTACTTGGGGGGACTGCCGAAAGAAAAGATGCACTGCTCGGTCATGGGCCGCGATGCCCTTGAAAAAGCCATTACCTGTCATCTTGGTGAACCTGAAAAAGAAGTTGAAGGTGAAATTGTGTGTGAATGCTTCGGGGTGACCGATCTTGAAATCAAGCGGGTGGTGACTGAAAACCATCTTACCACTATTGAAGAAGTAACCGATTATGTCAAAGCCGGCGGTGGCTGCGGGAATTGCCATGATAGCATCCAGGAAATCATCGACACCATTATGGGAACAGAACGTCCGGTTAAGAAAAAGGCCCCGGCCTTGACCAATTTGCAAAAAATTAAGTTGATCGAAGAGAGCATAGAGCGGGAAATCAATCCCAACCTCAAAAAAGACGCCGGCCGACTGGAACTGGTCGACGTGGACGGCAACCGGGTCATGGTGAGATTCGGCGGCAATTGTGCCGCCTGTGTAAAATCCCCGATCACTCTTAAACATTACGTTGAAAGCAGGCTGCGAGAGCTGGTAACCCCTGAGCTAGAGGTTGAGGAGGTACAGTGATGAAGGTCATCTACCTGGATAACAATGCCACTACCAAAGTTGCTCCGGAAGTGGTAGACGCCATGTTGCCCTATTTGTCGGATTACTATGGCAATCCGTCTAGCATGCACTCATTTGGCGGGGATGTGGCTGAAAAGATAAAAGAGGCCCGTGAAAATATCGCTAACCTGATCGGCGCCACGGCGGATGAAATCGTTTTTACCAGTTGCGGCACAGAAAGTGACAGCACCGCTATCCGAGCCGCCATTGAGTCAAACCCCGATCGGAAACATATTATCACTTCCCGGGTGGAGCATCCGGCAGTTAAAAATCTTTGTGAAGTCCTGTCAAAAAAAGGGTACCGGGTTACATTTGTGCCGGTTGACGGCCAGGGAATCTTGGACCTGGATTATCTCTATAAAAATCTGAGCGACGATACTGCCGTCGTCAGCCTGATGTGGGCGAACAACGAAACCGGCGTCATATTCCCCATTGAAGAAATATCGCAAAGGACCAAGGATCAGGGAATTGTGTTTCACACCGATGCCGTCCAGGCCGTAGGAAAAATCCCCATTGACGTCAATAAAACCGGCGTGGACTTGCTGTCGTTGACGGGTCATAAATTCCATGCACCCAAAGGAATTGGTGCCCTTTATATACGAAAGGGCACGAAATATTCGCCGTTTATGATCGGCGGCCATCAAGAGAAGGGTCGACGGGGTGGAACCGAAAATGTCGCTTCCATTATTGCCCTTGGCAAGGCAGCCGAGCTTGCGAAAAAGCATCTAGATGAAGATGGATATGAACATATCGGACGATTGCGGGACAAACTGGAAACCAACCTGCTAAACCGTATCTCCCATTCAATGGTCAACGGTGATCGAGAAAATCGCCTGCTGAATACCACCAGCATTGCCTATGAATATGTCGAGGGGGAGGCCATTCTGCTGATGATGAACGAGCATGGTATCTGTGCGTCATCGGGGTCGGCCTGTACTTCCGGCTCCCTGGAACCTTCCCATGTCCTGCGCGCCATGGGCGTACCCTTTACGGCGGCCCACGGTTCCATCCGATACAGCCTCAGCCGCTATACCACCGAAGAAGAAATCGACCTCGTCATTGAAAAAACACCCGCCATTATCGAGCGGTTGAGAGGTATGTCGCCGTTTTGGAAAGAAGCGATGGCGTCTGCGGCGGGATGACGCAATTGGCAGAGAGCATAGGGCATGGTGCAGAGAGATTTGATTTCGGAATTCGGCCTGCTCTGGCGCGACACAATTGGTTGAATATAGTCTGGTTGATTGGTTAGTTCGTTGATTAGTTGATCGAGGCCATAAGGAAGTCATCCCCCCTTTTCGGCCTCCAACGGTCGAAAGCCCTCATTTGAGCTTTCAGCGCTCGCTTTTAACTTTTCAATCATCACATCTCACTTTTCATATTTTTCCCCTTTGCCCCATGCTCTCTGCCCTATGCGCCATGCTCTCTGCTTTTTGCCTGACTTTTCCCCTCAGCCAGTCGACCCAGGGCTTGAAGCCTTCCTCGGTTTTGGCCGATATTTCAAAAACCGGCATACCCGGGTTGATCTGATGAATAAAATCGATGGCTTTTTGCTTGTCATAATCCAGATAGGGCAACAAGTCGACCTTGTTCAATAGAGCCACCTCACATTCTCTAAACATCAGGGGATATTTCACTGGTTTGTCTTCGCCTTCCGTGACACTTAACACCACAACCCGGGCATCTTCGCCGATGTCAAATTCAGCCGGACAGACCAGGTTGCCCACATTTTCTACGATCAATAAATCGATGTCATCCAGATTCAGTCCTCCCACCGCCTTTTCGATCACATGGGCGGCCAGGTGGCAATCACCCCCGAATTCATCGGTATTGATTTGCACCACCGGCACACCGGAGACGGCCAGCCTGTCGGCATCATGGGTGGTACAGATGTCACCGACGATCACGGCACTTTTGATTTCCGATGTAATCTGAGACAGCGTCTTCTCAAGTGTCGTGGTCTTGCCGGACCCCGGCGAGCTCATCACATTGAGAACGAAAATTCCTTTGGCAGCAAATAGGGTACGATTCTGATTTGCCATTTTTTCGTTGATGTCAAGGACCCTGCGAACCACTTGGATTTCCCGGGTGCCACTTTTTTGGGTTGTGATCGCGCCACCGTTGCTGTCGGAAGGAGAATGGGAATGACGAGAACCGTCATGATGGCAATATTTTTGTATTTTATAGAATGTATCAAGAAACATGTTCATCCTTTTGAACTATTTCGATGGATTCTATGTCCAGCTCCCGGCCGGAAAGAATCTCCAGAGAGCCGCCACTGCAATTTTCGCAGGTAAATGCCGGGCCATTGATGGTCCATTGCGCATCGCAATCCCGGCAGCGTGCCACAACGGGTAATGTTTGAATAAAAAGTATAGCGCCCTCGAGGGGTGAGTCCTTGACAGCGACATCAAAACAAAAACGCAGGCTGTCCGGCACAACAGCTGCTAGTTTACCAATCTTTAGATTTATTTTTTCAACTCGCACGTCGCCGGCATCCGGTGGTATGGAATCGGTCGCAATCTCAATGATCTGAAGTGCTATGCCCATTTCGTGCATACGGTTTCGCGCCCTATTATGCGAGCTAAGCAAATCGAAAACAGTTCTGTACAGAGGAATCCAAACCATAGGCTGAGTGGTTCAGGATTCAACGTTCCCGGTTGAAAAACCTCCAATCCGTTCATATCCCATAATAGAGGGATTCTGTCTATATCGTGCTTATAAAGACGTTTCTCCCATTGGCGTATGTCGGGTATGACGGCTCATGATCAGTTGTGGACGCAGTGTCCTTCGTTTGTAACCTTTGAACCCCTGGCCCAGACCTGGCATACCAAGATGTGGTGATTGAAACCCAATTCCATAGAATGTGACAGCAATTTCATAGACACATCCCGTCGCACCAGGGCGGGCTTGAACCCTGAACCTGGAACCAATAAGGTTATACAAAAACTTCAGCACAAAGCTCCCCAAGTATACCGAGGTTCTTGCAAACATGGATCCCGGCAGCTTCCATGGCTTCAATTTTGGCTTTGGCGGTACCACTGCCGCCGCTGATGATGGCACCGGCATGCCCCATACGACGCCCCGGCGGTGCGGTCAAACCGGAAATAAAACCGACCACCGGTTTGTTCATTTTTTCAGACACAAAGGCCGCAGCGTCTTCCTCTGCGGTGCCGCCGATTTCACCAACCATCACGATCCCTTTGGTATCCGGATCCTTTTCAAACGCATCTAGACAGTCGATGAAATCAGAACCGATGAACGGATCGCCGCCGATGCCGATACAGGTGCTCTGCCCGATTCCCTGCAGGGTCAATTGATTGACAACTTCATAGGTTAGGGTTCCGGAACGCGAAATCACTCCCACAGGCCCGAAAGGCTTATGAATGGGACCCGGCATAATTCCGATTTTGGCCTCACCGGGTGTGATGATCCCCGGGCAATTGGGACCGATCAGACGCGTTGGTTTTCCCTCCAGATAATTCATGACCTTCATCATGTCCAACGCCGGAATTCCTTCGGTAATTGCTACAATCACACCGATGCCGGCATCAGCGGCCTCCATAATGGCATCGGCGGCAAAGGCCGGCGGAACAAAAATCAAACTGCAATTTGCACCGGTAGCAGCCACCGCCGCCTTAACCGTGTTAAACACGGGGACATCGTCCACATTCTGTCCGGCTTTTCCCGGTGTGACTCCCGCCACCACCTGGGTGCCATAGTCGACGCACTGACGGGTATGAAATTGCCCTTCCCTGCCGGTAATGCCCTGAACGACAACACGCGAATTCTTGTCAACGAATATGCTCATTTATAGGCCTCAATATTTTTTGCCTTCCGGATCGTTGAGATGATTTGGACACTTTAGTCTGGTCGGTTGATTGGTTAATTTGTTGATTAGTTGATTGAGAAGAAAAGACCATTAACCCTTTTTTGCCGCCAATCTCCAACGGGCACAGGCTCTCTTTCCGACTTCCGCATTCAACCTTCCGAATTCCCTATCCCCTCTATTCCATGCCCTAGCCCTATGCCCTGCGCCCCATGCCCTATGCACCATGCGCGCTACGCTTGGACGATTTCGGCAACTTTTTGGGCCGCATCCTTTAAATCTACGGCCGTGGTTAATTGAAGACCCGACTCTGCCAGTATTCGACGGCCTTCTTCGATATTGGTTCCTTCCATGCGAACCACCACCGGAAAGCTGATATTGGTTTTTTGGGCCGCCTTCACGACGCCTTCGGCCAGCACGTCGCATCGCAGGATGCCACCAAAAATATTGATCAGTATGCCCTTCACGTTCGGGTCGCTTAAAATGATCTTGAAACCGTTTTCGACCATCTCGGCGCTGGCACCGCCACCCACATCCAGAAAATTGGCCGGCTCCGCCCCGGCTTGTTTGATCAAGTCCATGGTGGCCATCGCCAGACCGGCGCCGTTCACCATGTTGCCCACATTTCCATCCAAATTAATGTAGTTGAGATTATATTTGGAGGCTTCAACCTCTAGAGGATCTTCCTCATCCGGATCCCGGTACTCAGCGATGTCTTTGTGGCGAAACAGGGCATTGTCATCAAAATTGATCTTGGCATCCAATGCAATAACGGTTTCTTCCGCCGTAATAACCAGGGGATTGATCTCAACCAGCGAACAGTCGTTGTCGACAAACAGCCGGTAGAGATTTTTTAGCATGGCAACAAACGATTTTATGGCAGCCGGCGGCAAATTTAGGCCGAAGGCGACCTCCCGACAGTGATAGGCCTGGATGCCCTGAAGGGGGTTGACCGGAACCTTGACAATCTTTTCCGGGGTTTCGGCGGCCACTTCCTCAATATCCATCCCGCCGGCTTCACTGGCCATTACCACTATCTTGGCAATGCTCCGATCCGGAATGATACTCAGATAGAGCTCTTTTTCAATGTTCAGTCCCTGCTCCACCAGAACCTTCGTAACCCGCCGTCCCTGGGGACCGGTCTGATGAGTGACCAGCTCCATACCGATCATTTGATCGGCGACGCTTTGTACTTCCGACTCAGATTGAGCCAGCTTTACCCCGCCGCCTTTACCCCGACCGCCGGCGTGAATCTGGGCTTTGACCACAACCGGGTATTCTGCCAGGCTTTTGGCGATTCCGACGGCCTCATCGGGGCTAAAGGCCACCCGACCTTCCGGGATGGGAACACCGTACTTTTTAAACAATTCCTTGGCCTGATATTCGTGAATTTTCATAGTAGTCCACTTAGATCGTTTAGCAAGTTGAGAGTGTTCAGACCGGCATCATGGTCGAATCCGGCCTGGTTGATTGGTTAATTCGTTGATTAGTTGATTAAGGAAATACGGAAGTTATACCTTATCCTATCGTTAAGCTTTCAGCTTTTTTTGACTTTTAGCATCCAAGCCTTCCAGCTTCCCAGCATATTCCCTCTGCCCTATGCGCCATGCTCTATGCCATTCTGCTTTTTAGCCTTAAGCCTCTTCGTTCTACCCCCACCTTCCCGACTTCACACCCTCACAACTTCATATCTTCCCAGCCTCTCAACTTCTTTTCCCTTCTTTACTTCATTCCGAATTCCACACTCCGAAATCTGAATTCAATCACCTCTGTCTTCCGTCCTCTGTCATCCGTCTTCTGACTTCTGACCTCTGTCGTCTGTCTCTACCCTATCACACAAAGCACAGCACCCTTGGCCACAGAATCGCCGCTGCTGAAATTGATGGCTTTGACGGTACCGCTGGCCGGAGCCGGCAATGCATTTTCCATTTTCATGGCTTCCAG
>JARFPZ010000082.1 GCA_029288035.1 Desulfosarcina sp. | reverse complement strand
TTTTCGAAGGGCTTGACCATCTGACCGCGTCCGAAATAACCCAAATCACCGCCTTTGGTACTGCTGGGTCCTTCGGAGTACTCTTTGGCCAGGTCGGCAAAATCACCACCATCTTTCAATTTTTGTTGAACCTCTTCAATTTTTTTCCGAGCTGCCGTCTTTTTGGCGTCATCGGCTTTGGCGTCGACCTTAACTAAAATGTGACTGGCCTTTATCTGCTCGGGCTGCTTAAACATTTGTGTATTCTTGTCGTAGTAGGCTTTGCTGTCCTCATCGGTTATGACGACTTTACTGGTTATCTGCTGATCAATCAGTTCCTTGATGGAAAGCCCTCGTTTGATCTGCCCTTTAACCTCATCCTCGGAGAGTTTCATCTTGTCCAAGGCATTTTTAAATTCGGTTTCATTGGGAAATCGTTTTTTGATGCCCGCCAACTGGTCGTCAACTTGTTTGTCGGTGATTTGGATCCCGGCCTTTTGGCTTTGCTGAAAGAGAATTTCACGTTCAATAAGGCTCTCCAGAATATTTTTTTTCAATTCGGCCATTTGATCGTCGGTCACCTGTCTACCTTGCTGTGAAACCCGGTCGATCTGAATATTTAATTCCTTGGTATATTGTTCCATCGGAATGGCGACGCCGTTGACGATGGCGGCATTTTTTTCTGAAGACCCTTGTTCCTGGGCCATGGCCGGGAGAATCACCAGAAACAGAGCAAAAACGGTTGCGAATTGGCAGAGTCTGTTTGTGTGTGCGAATTTCATGGTAGTGAATCCTTTCGAGATCGAGGTAAAAAAAAAGACTCCATAGAGTCCATCACTTATTATTAAATATCTGCACCGTATGAACCGGATTGGGTTCGCAATCAGGTTGATTCCATCTCTTTGTTGTCCTGACTAATTTTTACTCTAATACTAACACAGAAAATTTTTAATTCAATGGGGAATTTTCAAGCAGACGTCAGGCCGGCTTTTCTCAACAGCAAGCGCCACTCGGCATCGACCATTTTTTGAGCCTGATCGATATCCGAGTCTGTCAGGTGGTTAAACCGGCCCTGTTGGGTCAGGTATTCTTTCACCTTACGATGGCCTCTGAAATTCAACGTGTAGTGGATGCCGTCTTCGACCTCATACAATGGAAATGCATTGGTTTGAACCGCCGTGCGGGCAATTTTAACCGACATTTCTGATCCGATGCGCCAGCCGGTGGGGCAAGTGGCCAAAACGTGAATGAATCTGGCGCCGCCTTTCATTTTCCCGGCTTTTTCAAACTTTCGCAGCATGTCTTCGGGGTAGCCAATGCTGGCGGTGGCGGCATAGGGGATGCGGTGGGCTGCCAAGGCCTCCACAATATTTTTTTTCCCGGTTTTTTTCCATTGCCCAGCGGGTGTGGTGGTTGTGCGTGTGCCGTAAGGTGTGGCGGAGGATCGCTGAACGCCGGTGTTCATATAAGCTTCATTGTCATAGCAGACGAAAATGCAATCTTCGTTACGCTCCACGGCGCCGCTCAAGGATTGGAAGCCGATATCGAAAGTTCCGCCGTCACCCGCCCAGGAAAGAACGGTGGTTTCGGTGTCTCCCCGCATGTCAAGGGCCGCCCGCAGGCCGCTGGCGGCTGCTCCGGCAGTCGCAAAAGCCGTGTGCAAAATGGGCACTTTCAGGGCGCTCTGGGGGTATGGACCGGCGATGACCCCCCAACAGCAGGCCGGGATGACCACCATGGTTTTTTCCCCCAAAGCCTGTAGGGCAAATTTCATGGCGATGGTGGCCCCGCAACCGGGACAACCCAAATGCCCCGGGTTCATCAGATCGTTGTATTTTAATTTAACCATGTGTCAACAATCTCCTGATTCAGCCCGATCCAGACACTTTCCTGTCCGGGGATCGATTTTTCTTTGGTTTCCGTGTAGATTTCAGCCAGGGTGGTCGGTGTTATATCGCGTCCGCCCAAACCAACCACGTAACTGAATACCCGGGGATGGGTATCAAGGTTGCACAGGGCCGCTTGAATTTCCTGGGCAAAAATACCGCCGGCACCAAAAGAGACATTTCGGTCAACGACTGCGATTTTTTTGGCGCTGCCAAGATACCGGCAAATGAGATCTTTGGGAAACGGCCGAAACAACTTAATTTTAAACAGGCCGACCTTTTCTCCGCGGGATCTGAGATCGGCCAGCACCTGACGGCAGGTGCCGGTTACCGTACCGGTGGTGACCAAGATGATATCGGCGTCCCGGCACTGGATGGCTTCGACCGCGCCGTGAGTTCTATCAAAAACTGCTGCAAATTCCGTTTCTATTTTTGTTAGACAATCCTGGGCGGTTTCCATGGCCATTTGAGTGTTGTAGCGCATCTCCATGTAAGCGGCTGGAGTCACCAGTTGATTGAGGGCACAGGGGTCGGCAGTGTCCATCTTAATGCGGGGGGAGGGGCGAGGCAAAAAACGGTCAACCAGCTGCTGGTCCGGAATATCGATGGGCTCAAAGGTGTGGGAAAGATAGAAAGCATCCAAGATCACCATGACCGGCAGGTTTAATTCTTCGGCCAGACGAAAGGCCTGCAAGGTGGTGTCGAGGACCTCCTGGCCGTCTTCACAGTAAAGTTGTATCCAGCCGGTGTCCCGCTGGGCGAGGCTATCGGTTTGATCCGTCCAGATGTTCCATCCCGGTCCGAGAGCCCGGTTGACCTCGGCCATGACAATGGGTAGCCGGGCAGCCGATGCCCAGTGCAGCAGCTCATGCATGTACGCCAGACCGTGAGATGAAGATGCCGTAAACGCCCGGGCGCCGCCGCTGGCTGCCCCGATCACGGCTGCCATGGCCGAATGCTCGCTTTCCACATTAATGAAGCGGGCATCCAAGGTTCCATCCGAACAATACTCGGACAATGCCTCGACAATATGGGTCTGGGGCGTGATCGGATAGGCGGCAATCACTTGGACCCTTGCCAGGCGAGCGGCTTCCGACACTGCATGACTGCCTTCTAAAACCTTTTTCATTTTATCTCTTCCTCCAGCGACATGGCGTTGCGAGGACATTCGGTGGCGCACACGCCGCATCCCTTGCAGTAATCCAGGTTGATCCCTCGCTTGGCCTTATCTACAATGACCGCCATTTCAGGACAGTATAGCCGGCAAAAATCACACGCATTGCAAATGCCGCAATTAAAGCAGCGTGCGGCTTCTTTTCTGGCGGCATCCTCTTCATAGGTGGTGCTGGTTTCCTCAAAAGACCGGGTGCTGCGGGGGGCGTCCAGGGCGGATGGGGTCATCCTGGGGGCAGACTGGAAATAGTCCAGGACAATTTCATCAGCGTCTACGATGTGTGGGTTGCAGTATTTGCGATCCCTTCCCAAATAGGCATCCATGGAAATTGCCGGTCCGGCACCCACCCGGCAGTCAGCCAAACATTTTTCAACGGCATCCCGGCCCTTTACAAAATACGTATCCAAAGCAATGGCCGCTTGTTTTCCCGATGCGACGGCATCGGCGACACTCTTCACCGGGCTGGTCAGATCCCCACCGAAAAAAACGGGAATTTTCTGCTCAATGAATCGGCAGTGTCTCAAGTCCAAGATCTTGGTTTCTTCTATTTCTAAAAAATGCCAGATGCTCCCGGCTTTGGCGCCAATGGCAACGAATATGTCTTGAACGTCTATGGATGTTGTTTTTTCACCATCCGGCACGACACGGGCACGGCCGGCGATTTTTTCTTTGCCGATTTTCATTTGCTGTAAGGTAAGTGTGTAAGTGGGATGAGAAATAGATGTATCTCCCGTGTTTTTCTGAATACGTATGGGGGCCACAAGCTCCATAATTTTGGCCCCTTCCTTGACGGCCATCTCGATCTCCGGCTTAAATGCCGGCATATCCTCCACGCGGCGGCGATACGCGATCAGTGGTGTGACGCCCAGGCGGGCGAGTGAACGCGCGACATCAATGGCGGTGTTCCCGCCACCGACAATCGCCGCCGTTCCACAAAACGGCGATTTTTGGGTCGGATCCAGTTTACGAAGAAATTCGAGCCCATCGTACGTCAGCTCGGCGCCTTGAATTTTAAGCGAGATGGACCGCTCATAGCCACAAGCGATAAAGAGCGCGTTATATTCATTGCGAATTTTTTCCAGCAGGTTCTCAGTTACCGGCGTTTGACAGTGAATGGTCACACCTAAATCCTTAACCCGGTTGATTTCCTCGTTGAGGATATCACGCGGCAGACGATATGCCGGAATTCCCCAACGCAGCAATCCACCGGGTTCGGAACGGGCTTCAAACACGTCACAGCCATATCCCAGGCGTGTCAAAAAGTAGGCTGCTGCCAGACCGGCCGGGCCTGCCCCGGCAATCGCCACTTTTTTCCCATTGGCCGGTTTCATTTTGAGATCCGCTTTTCTGCCCGCTGAGATAGCAGAGTCTCCAAGGAATCTTTCCAGGTGGTGAATGGCGATGGATTCGTCCATGTGGGCACGGTTGCAGACGCTTTGACAGGGATGAAAACATACCCGTCCGCAGATTGCAGGAAAAGGGTTTTCATTCAAAATTGCCTGCCAGGCGTCCTTCAACAATCCCCATGAGGTCAGCATTTCAATGCGGGCGATATCCTGGCCCAGGGGGCAGGCCGCGCTGCAAGGGGCAGTTTTTTCGTCAAATTTAGGATGGAAAAAGCGCCATGAGCCGGTTTTGTTCACCTTGGTTGAGGTGCTGGAATGAGGGATGAACAATGGTATTTGGCTAAACGATGAATCGTTCATTGCTGAATCCTCTGTGTCTTCGAGGTTTCTGTGGTTTAACCTAAACTGAACCTCTCAACCTTAGGTTAATTAATCATTCCAAGAAGCTGCACCCGCTCAAAGGCATCTTTTGAGGCCATAATATTCTGCTGCGGTTTGACGGTGATATCCTCCTTAATGGCATCAAAAATCAAGTCCAGTGGCGGCATCTCCAACATGCGGGTAAACGCGCCGATCATGGCCGTATTGATAATGGGATGGGTGTGTGTGCCTAGCCGGTTGCGGATGGCAATGCCGGTGGCGTCCACATAGGCAAATTGGAAACCGGAGAAAATTTTCAGGTTTTGGGGTTGTCGCAAGGCGTTTACCAGGACCCAGCCACCCGGTTTAAGCCCCGCGGTGACATCCACTGATTCCAGCAACTTAATGTCCTGAACCACCACGTGGTTAGGGCTGTAGACATTGCTGCGGATTAGGATTTTATCCTTGTCCAGCCGCAAATAGGACTCCACCGGAGCGCCCCGTCTTTCCACGCCAAAGACGGGAAAGGTCTGAACCCAATAGCCGGCATTGAAAAAGGCTTTGGCCAATAAAATTGAAGCCACCACCGTTCCCTGGCCACCACGTCCGTGAAAACGTATTTCCTGCATGATAACTAAACTTTAGGTCTTGCCATTAATCGTTGTTAAGATCGTGATGAACTCCTATGTGACAACTAATTACGTGAAAGTTGGACATTCATGATGCTGGATTCTGGATGCTCGATGCTGGCAAATGAAAAACAGCCTGTTGCTTTGTTCCATAACTTTCTGATTTAATATACATTATTATCGATACACTTTGACTGAATAAAAAAAGATGGAATACAGCTGCTGTCCAGCATCCAGTAACAAGTATCGAGTATCTTGTCGCATTTCGGATAAAATGCCGGTGTTTAAAAAATTGTCTTAATTTTGAATCGATAACTAAGTCTGTATTAGAATTATGATGCCCGTCACCGTTTCGAGCGCATTCGCACTCTTACATATTATAAATACCCAAGGCTGTCAAAAATTTAAAATGAGGTCTATGATGAAAACGGCAACAATATCTCTCCGCGCCAAGCAGCGGAGTATCATGTTTTTACAATTCAATTCCAAGCTGCAGGGAATTTAACCCAGGAGAGATAAACGGTAATCAAACGCATATCAGAAGCGGTCTAAGAATATCTTGACTTCGGGTCCAACAATTAGGTTAAATGGAGCCACCCTACATACCCTTTTCGTGACACCCCACCGGACGCTGGCATGGGCCAATTGCGCTGTTGAATTGATGGACTGCTGAGCGCTTGAGAAGGGTGCAATGGTTTAAAACCCGGACGAATGATGCGGTCGAATCTATGATAAATCATTACATAGAATGGCTTGATGAATTTCAGCAGACACAAAGGATTGAAATCGTTGACAGAATTTATATCGGACGAACCTGCAAAGGAATTGACCCTCAGAGACGAGTACTCCTGGATCACCCACAGGTGTCCAGAAATCATGCCGAAATCAGCTGGACGGCGGGACACCTCCAAATTCTCGATACGAGTAGAAACGGAACCTGGGTAAACAATATTCGGATGGCGGCCGGCTCATCTAAGGACCTATCAGATGGGGATGTGATTCGCATCGGTAATCTCGTTTTCCGGGTCGTTGGTCCTGAAGTTGCTGAAGATCCCAGGCAGGATATTCCCATGACAGAATTGACAATTGTTTCTTCTCTGGAGGAGGTGGTAACCAGTCTGGTGGCGGATATGAGGGGTTTCACAGCCTATTGCCAAAGCCATGCCTCCTCGGATGTCTACGGCATGATTAGAGAAATATTCGACCAATTCAGCAAAACGGTCGAGGAATATAATGGAACCATTAAGGATTTTGCCGGAGATGCCGTATTTGCCTTCTGGGAACACCAATTTGAAGATCCCGCCACTCAATCAGTACGAGCCTGCCAGGCGGCCGTTCGGCAGCAGCAAAATTTTTCCCATATCCTGGTTGAATTAGCCGGCAAATATGCCGACGTAGAAAAGCTTCAAATGGGATGGGGGATCACCACCGGGCCGATTATCCTGTCCCAGTTCGGCTCCCGTGCGGCTGACCTGGCTGTGGTTGGCGACTGCGTCAATCTGGCATCGCGGTTGGCCGGTATGGCCAACAAAGATATCCCTGAGAATATACTTATGTGCGCCCGCACGGCAGAACTTGTTGAAAATCATTTTACAGCACGGGATTTGGGCCTGTATCCCATCCGGGGACGTGAAGGCCGGGAGCATATTTTCGCATTGTCTGCTGCTTGACATTAGATAAGTCAGGCCTATATATTACTGCATCTATATTTAATTTATCCAATGATACAGAATGATTACTATATTTCAGTTGGATATGCGTCGTTGGTTAAGATTTTCTAAATTCAGATTATTAAGTTTTTGCCTTTCTTTTGCAGCCAGTTCCAATGCACGGTTCAACATTGTCCCCTACTCCAGTCAAAAATACTAATTTTCTGGCTATTGAGCGTTTTGATAGTTAAAGGAGGGAAACTAAATGAGCGATACGGCGAAATTAAATGATACGATTGGTTCCTATTATTGGCTCCGGGTTTGGGTGATGATACTCGGTGTCGTCGCAGTAATAATGGGCGGAGGTAGCGGACTCGCATTGGCCGCGATGCCAAACGCCTGTCCGGTGGATGGTTGTGATGTAAAGATCCTGGAAGTGGCTCGGTCAGGCGATGAGTTGGAGCTTAACTTCAAAGCCAACTTCACGCCCGATGTCTCAAAAAACCACTTTCACGTCTGGTGGGGAGAGAATTTCACGGTTGAGCAGGTCGGTAGAAATGCGCAGACGGTCCATGGCGTCGAGCAGGGGCGTTGGCACCGGCACGCCGATTATCCGACCTACATCACTCAGGGTGCTGCGTCGACCAGTGTGCGCGGCGACGCCGTTACCATCTGCGTCAGCTCGGCCGACCGTAATCACAATATTCTCGACGTCAAGGTTTTTCATTGCGTCGATGTGAGTGATAAATTTTAGCGGTTCGGTGCGGGCATGATGTTGCCTTCTTATGTCGGTCGCTTTAAAGTCCGCGATGAAATAGCAACTGGCGGATTCGCGGTGGTCTTGCGAGCCTGGGATGAGGAACTGGAATGTTCTGTCGCGCTTAAGATACTGCGTCATAGCCTGGCCGAGAACGAAGAAATCCAATTCAGATTCCTTGATGAAGCCCGCCTGCTGCGGCGTATTCGGTCTCCGAATGTTGTCACGGTCCATGACGTGGGTCGACTCAACGACGGACGTCCCTATTTCGTTATGGACTTTGCGGATCGGGGCACACTTGCACCGCGCCTTAAACGCCGCCCGGATTACCAAGACTCGGACCCGCAGAGTATCATGGCGCTGGTAGACGCCGTGGCCGACGGGCTGTCTGCGATTCACGAGGCAGGCGTCGTGCACCGAGACATCAAACCCGCTAATATCCTGTTCCAGCTTGCGCGCAGGGGAACGGTTGACTATGACGCGTCTGCAGCCGGATCCCCGTTACCACCTGCTGGAATCGTCGGGACCGACGAGCGCATCCTAATTAGTGATCTGGGTATTGCCAAAGACCTCCTGAAACGCGCCTCAACTGCAACTGTCGTTGGCGGTACGCCGCTCTATCAATCGCCCGAGCAGGGCGATCCCACCGCGGAGATCACGCCGGCTGCAGATGTTTATGCCGCCACCGCCATGCTCTTGCATGTGTTGACCGGGGAGCCGCCACCGGCGGTGAGTGGTGTGAGGAAATACCTGGCCGACTTGCCGGACGTATGGCGCGGGGTGATCGAACAGGGCATGGCGATAGAACCAGAGTCCCGCTTCAGCTCCATAGAAAGCTGGCGGGCAGCCGCTCACGCGATGCTCGCCAACGAAGCGGCTGAGGCCCAGGATGGTTTGCCCACCGAAGTGGCCTCACTGGAAACGGCCTGTCCATACAAGGGACTGGCGGCCTACCAACCGGAAGACGCCCGTTTCTTTTTCGGGAGAGAAGCCCTCATCGACGACATCGTGCGGCGCATTCAGTTCAACCGGGTACTTGTGGTAGGTGGGCCGTCCGGAAGCGGCAAATCCTCGCTGGTACGAGCCGGTCTCATTCCGGCGCTTAAAGCCGGCGCCATTCCGGGAAGCGAGACCTGGTCGGTCAATCTGTTCACACCGGGGCGAGATCCCCTATCCGAGCTCTATTTCCAGGTGACGAGGCATTCACCGTCCGCTACCGCTTCCGTGTCCCTTGAAGATGTCATCGCACACCCGACCATGGCACGCCATCTGGGCGGCGTTGATCGTTCAGAAAACCCTTTGTTGCTTTGCATCGATCAATTCGAGGAATTGTTCACACTATCCCCCGCAGCACTTCGCAGCAAGTTTATCGCTGCTCTTTCAGCCATGACGGATCCGGCCGACAGCAAGGTGCGGATCGTGATCGCCGTCCGGGCTGATTTCTACGCGGCATGTGCCCAAATACCGTGGTTGGCTGAACGTATCACCAGCAATCAGGTGCTGGTCGGACCCATGACGAACCCGGAGCTACGGCGTGCGGTCAGCGAGCCGGCACGACCGATGGGTTTGATTCTGGAGCGCGGACTGGTGGACCTGATTGTTGAAGAAGCGGGTAACGAGACGGGATCCCTGCCGTTGCTGGCCCACGCCCTCGTTGAGACATGGATTCGCCGGGAAGGCAATGTCATGACCCTGGAGGGGTTTTACGCCGCCGGCGGCGTTGCGGGTGCCATCAGCCAGACCGCGGATGCGATCTTTGAGCACCGTTTCGATCCCGCTGAGCGAGAGGCGACCAAACGCTTATTTCTGCGCCTGGTGACCCCGGGAGAGGGGACGTCCGACACGCGACGGCTTTTGGCCCGCTCGGAGATTGAACATGACTCGAATCCGGTAGTAATGCATCGAGTCGTGGAATGCCTTACCGAGGCTCGGCTCCTGACAGTCGACGACACGAACGTTCAGATTGCCCATGAAGCCCTGCTACGTACCTGGCCACGGCTACGAGGCTGGATCGAAGAGTCCCGCGACGATCTTCGCACGCGGCAACGGATCAGCCGAGCAGCGACAGAGTGGGACGCCGAAGGCCGGGATTTCGACCTTTTGTATCGAGGTACGCCGCTGCTTTCGACACTTGAATGGGCTGGTCAGAATCCGGACCAACTCGGCGAATTGGAGCGGATTTTTCTCGATGCTTCGGCCGAAACCAAGGCGAAGGCCGAAGCGATTGCGATGGAAAGAAAGCAACGCAGACGCAGAGTTCGTCGTGTCACAGTTGCCGTCTTGTCGTTGCTCGCATTGGGAGCCACGATGGCATCGGTGGTTGCGTTTATCGCTTTACGCGAGGCACGACTGAATGAAGAGCGGGCCGAGTTGGCAACGATCGAGGCCCACGATCAGTTTGCCGGGGCCTTGGGTGCGGCGGCCTATGGGCTGGTTGAGGCAGATCCCTTGTTGGCCTTGTCCCTGGGAGCGGAAGCAGTGGTCCGCGCTGAAACCCAACCGCCGGCATATGACGCCCGCGCGACAATGTTGGCGGCGCGGCGGACTTTGTCGCAGAGTGGGCCTTTTTTGGTTGGCAGTCCTATCCCTGCCGGTGACGCCCTCTCGATTGCAGTGAGCCCCGATGGCGCAATGCTGGCTTCAGCTCAACGGGAAGGGACCATCGATATCATCGATACTGCCACGAGACGGCCGTTCGGGCCAAGTCTTCGTGGTCACAACGGTGGGGTCAGGGATGTGGAATTCAGTCCGGACGGTCGGTGGCTTGCATCCGCCGGTGCTGATGGCACGGTTCGCCTTTGGGCTGTCGACGAAGGGCTGAGTGACCGGGGCAGGAAGATCGGCGAGGTCGGTGATGTCGTCATGGGGGTATGCTTTGGCCCGGATGGTTCAATCATTGCCACGGGCAATGGCGATGGAACCGTACAGCTGTGGGACGTGGTGCAGGGGCAACCGATCGGGGCGCCGCTGATCGATCTCGCCCTCGGCTTTAATGTCGTCGAATTCAGCCCCGACGGGCGCGGTTTGGTGGCCAGTATTCATGATGGGACGATCTACGGCTGGGCCATACCATCCCGCGAACCTGTTTTTGAACCGATTTCCGGCGCTCACACCAGCCACTTGTTAAAGCTGGCCTTCAGCCCCACCGGGGATAGGTTTGCAACCGCCAGCACCGATGGCACCTCCATGGTGCTTGAGTACCCCACCGGACGTCTGATCGGGCCGGCGTTTGGGAAAGACCACCAGATAGGTGCAGTGGTTTTCACACCGGACGGGCGTGTTTTGATCGGCGGCAACGCCGACGGCGCCGTCAGTATGTGGGATATGAACCGCCAGGTGACGATCAAGACCACACCGAGCGGCCATAGCCAGTCCATTGTCGACGCCGGGCTAAGCGAGGATGGCAGGTTATTGGCGACCCTCGGGCAAGATCAGGTAATTCGATTGTGGAGCTTTGACAGCACCCATCCCTTGGCCGGAGAGCGACATGTGGCCGGAAAATCGGCGAAAGGAGTGGCCTTCAGCGGTGACGGAAAGTATTTAGCCGCCGGTGACGACTCAGGCACGGTGCAGGTCTGGGAGTTGGAAAATTTTGAGGACCCTACGATTTTAAAAGGACACGGACATCAGGTGTGGGCACTTGCCTTTTCACCCGACGGGCGCATATTGGCATCCGGCGACCGTTCCGGTCAAGTCCGCCTCTGGAATCTGGCAAACGGAACCTTGCAGCGCACATTTGAAGCCCATGAAGGTGCGGTCTGGTCGCTGGCCTTCAGGCCTGATGGAAACCAGATAGTCAGCACGGGCGATATGCGGGTGCGCCTGTGGGCAGTCGAAACAGAGGCACTTGTAAGGACGCTGGAAAATAAAAAGGGGCGAATTACGCGCGCGGTTCTTTCACCGGATGGCGCTCTGTTAGCGGTGACAACTACCGAGGGCAGCGTCACGGTGTGGGACCTTGATGGTGCCTCAGTTGTCAGAGAAATTGAGGCCGATGACAACGTCATATGGAGTGCGGCATTTAGCCCGGATACCCGGCACCTGGCAACTGCCTCCAGTGATGAGGTCGTGACCTTGTGGAATCTCGCGACCGGCGATCAACTGGCCGCCTTTACCGGCCACACCGGCGGAGCGACGGATTTATCTTATTTAGCCGACGGTGTCACTCTCGCGGTCCTCGACCGCAGCGGCATGCTGCACTGGTGGGATGCCCAAACCGGCCGGAGACTGTCCGATGCCTGGCCGGCTCACCCGGGCACAAGCTGGCGACTCGCGGTACATCCCGATGGCGAACGGTTTGCTACGGCCGGAGATGATGGAAAAGTAAGGATTTGGGACGAACTCAGTATCGATCGCGCCTGCAAAATCGGAAAACTCGCCTTTGACTCCGTACGCCGCCGACAATACCTCGGACAAGGTGAACGCTCGCTTGCTTGCGATTGAAGAGTCATCCCATGACGCCAGACCTCCCCATCACCACCGTCTGTGTTTTTTGCAGTAGAACCATAGAAGAACATTTCTATTGATTGCAAGTATCAACGAATAGTGATAGGGAGTCCAAAGCGAAAGCGAATATTTCTCGAACGATCCATAAACCGTAAACAATTAGAAAGGGGGTGGTGCGACTGAATCCTGCCACACGAAAAAACACTCAAATTAATAAACTTTCTGTTCCCCTCTTCATTTTTGTCCTTTTGATCCTGCCGGCCGTGATTATTATGAACGCATCTTTTGTTATGGCAACCCTGGTCCGAAGCGTGGACGATCAGAAATCGAGTACTTTTTCGCTGGAGGCTGCCGTCCAGGTAAAATCTGAAAAGGGATTGGCTCAAGGAAAGTTCCTGGTGGCAGACCGCCGGCTCATGGATCCGAATTTTCGTGAAACTGTGGTGCTTCTCATCCGTTACGGGCCGGACGGTGCCATAGGATTGGTGATTAATCGACCGGTAGAGCTAAAACTTTCTACGGTCCTTCCGGATATAAAAGAGCTGGAGCGGAGCAAGGAGACCCTGTACCTTGGGGGGCCTGTTGAGCCAGCCAGGGTCCTGCTTCTCGTAAGGTCGGCCAAACCACCAGAGGCGTCCATGGCGGTGTTTGGCGATGTCTACCTCAGCTCAAGCCAAAAAGTGCTCCAAGGCCTGATAAAAAAGCCCGTCAAAGAAGAAAGGTTCCGAATCTACGCCGGCTATGCCGGCTGGGCACCCAAACAGCTTGAATCTGAACTTGACAGGGGACACTGGCATGTTCTGAAAGCTGATCCTGAAACGCTGTTCGACAAGAAATCTTCTGAAATCTGGCAGGAATTAATTCAGCGGGTTTCTGTAAAATGGGTTCGTACAATTAATTCCGGGAAATTATTTACTTATTAGTCCTGGTTGATGAAATAGCCGGTGCCTGGTTGGGACCGCAGCCTAACGCTGCAAAAGCCGGAGGGCTTCAGAGCCCAGGCGTCAAGGGTGAAATTGTAGTCGGTTACCTTGATCCCTTGACAACACAGGATCTGAGGTCCTCCGGCTTTCCCGCAGGGTAAGCAACATGGTAAAATCGAGCCCATCCTTTGAAATCACTATTGGGGATATCCAGAAATTGTGTTTTCAATATAATATAGTCTATTATAACGGACCATTAGCTATCTTTTTCCATGTTGCTTATGCAGCACTGGGCTACAACTCTAATAGCGCTTGCTCCACGACTTCAGTTAAGGCGGGATGGATATAGATCACCTGTGCCATCTCATCGACGGTTTGGCCGTATTTCATCCCCTGCACCAAGGGCTGAATCAGCAGGGAGGCCTGGGGCCCGATAATATGAGCCCCAAGCAGTTGTCGGGTGGTGGGATCCGCCACCACTTTAACAAAGCTATCGGTATCCTCACTGGCCCACCCATAGGCCGTATCCGCATACTTGCGCGTCGCCGTCACGTGGTCCACGCCACCTTGCTGAGCTGTGCGTTCTGTCAGGCCAACACTGGCGACCTGCGGGTGGCTAAAAATGGCATGCGGCCCACCATCGTAGACCATCGGGGTTTTGGCGCCACCCACGAGCTGCCTTGAAATAAGACGGGCTTCGGCATTGGCAATATGCTTAAGTTGGTAGGGCGAGGCGAGATCGCCAAAGGCATAGATGCCGGGCACTGAGGTTTCCATATACGCATTGACTCTGACCCGACCGCGACCATCCACTTCCAAGCCGGCCGCTTTAACATTTAAGCGGTCTGAGTTGGGCCGCCGACCGGCGGCAAAAAACAAGGTCTGGGCTGTCACTTCGTGGGAGCGCCCTTCAATATCAAAGGTGACGGTGATACCACCGGCAGAGGATCTCACATGCTGTGCCTGGGCGTGTAGCAGGATGTCAAAGCGGCGCTTATAAATGTTCGTAAGCGCTTGGGCGATCTCTTCATCCTCTTCTTTGATCAAGGCCCCGCCCCGATCCACTAAGGTTACCTGGGTGCCAAGGCCGCCGAAAAAACTAGCCATCTCCGCCCCGATATAGCCGCCGCCGATGATCAGGATCGACTCGGGTTGTGTGTCCAATCGCATCACGGTGTCAGAGGTGTGGTACGGCACGGTGTCCAATCCAGGGAGCTCCGGTACTACCGGCCGGGCCCCTGCGCCCAATACAATACGATCGGCTGTGATGCGGTGTGTGCCGGTTTGCAACACTCGCGGTTCAACAAAATGGGCTGGTTGATCGTAGACTGTTATGTGGGGCTGAGATTGCCGGTAGGCAGCGCCGGCCTCGGCGATCGGATCAATTTTTTGCCAGACCCGGGCCACGATGTGCTGCCAATCTACCCGGTCAAGCGTGTGGTGTACACCCAGCTTGGCCGCATGCTCGGCCGTTTCGGCCAGCTCAGCTGGATACAACAACATTTTTGACGGAATGCAACCGCGATTAAGACAGGTGCCCCCGAACTTATCCGGCTCCACAATTGCCAGGCGCCAATTCTCCATCTCAGGCACCGGGATCATGTTACCGGAGCCCGCCCCCACAATAATCAAATCATAAGTTTGCACGTCTTGACTCACCGTTTTTCAACCTCTTCGATCGGTGTCCCCAAATATTTCCACTCGCTGAACCTACCGCCAATCTGGCTAACGGGCTCGAGGCCCATTTTTTTCATCTGTTAAGTCACCGGAACAGAGCACACCTCGGCGGCGCAATAGGACACATATCTTTTCCCGAAATCAAACACCTCTAACAAAGGTGACTTGTGTGTCTGCCCCGCTGGCACAACCTAGTGTGGGTTTCAATGCCAGGTCCCTTTTTAAGGCTTATAGTGATTAAAAGTCAACTTCCAATTTTGCCCTTCCCATAGATAATGGGTAAAATGGGTAAATGCTTGTCGGACCAAATTAAATAGCTGAAAATCAATAAAATACAATCGAATAGATTGGTCCCACAAGAGATGTGTACGTACTTTTTATGTTCCACCGATCAAAAACCAAATTGGGTTGACAAAATGAATCATATTATTTAAATATATTGGCATTTATTGCTTTGCTCTTTCGGCCTGACCTAATTTCGAGCCGTTTCGAGTGCGGTCATCCCGCATAGACCGCCACACCGGAAAAATGTAAAGCGCTCCTCTGCAACCCCAAATGTTGCAGCAATAGACCAAAGTAGGGTAAGAATGAAAGAAAAACGCTGGCAACCATGGATCTTGCTTTCCCCATCGTTGAGTGCCATTTTCTTCTTCATGGTGGTTCCCATCTGTTTTATCATCGTCTACAGTTTCTGGATTCGGGCTTCCACCGGAGCCGACATTCCGGCCTTCCAACTGGGCAA
>JARFPZ010000019.1 GCA_029288035.1 Desulfosarcina sp. | reverse complement strand
TGCCTTGAATATGTATAAATGTGTTTTGAAGCATAATTCAACCTATATCCGGTTTTTGTCAGATTTTAAATAGCCAATTTATTTATGACAAATCCTCAGAAAACTGAAGCGGTTATTAATTTTATTTTCGTTTCTACAACGATTGCCTCCACTTATTTATCATGATAGACATGCGGGTGGATGACCTCGTTGAATCTGGATGCTAACGGATTCACCATGGTCAAAATGATTTTTTCCTTGACTTGGCAGCCAACCAATGTGGTATCGGTAATTATTCCAAAATTGGGATTTCATCTTACGTATCTGTATTCGTACGATTTTGCATATAGTCAATATACCTGAAAACCATCCAATTTTCATTTTTTGAAATACCATTCCAATTTTTAACCTTGACCTCATAACCTTTCTTTATATATTAACAAATTTATATCTGACCAAATTTCTCCTATAAAATCGCTTAAAAACCTTGGTCAGGACAAGGAGGCTCGCTACCATGCAACTGAAGCCCTCAAAAAGAATCCTGAGTATACTTTTAAATGGGAGCGTGAAAGCAATATTTATAAGGATCCTGCGCTAATTGAGCAACAAATTGAGGATTTGCGAAAAGCTGGGTTAACTTGTTAGGGTGAATAACCATATTATGAGCGATATTCCCGATCTCTAAATATGTCTGCAACAAAGATTTGATTTCAAAATTTCAGATTTCTCCAATGTCTAATTTTAACCATAATTAAACCATAAATGAGCACGATGCGGTGTAAACTTAAATTCATCCATAAATACCTATCAAAAAATTAGATCAAAAAAAGGGGGGCATTATGGGAAAAATTTATCTGAAAAATTTTCTGAAATCAGTACTATGTAAGATCGGTCCGCTATGTGCGTTTATATTGTTATTTCCATCTTTCACCGTTTTCGGTGGCAATCTGCACGATGAGCTAATTAGCGCATCCAAAAATGGAGAAGTTGAAAAAGTAAAAACAATGATCTCCAAGGGTGCAGATGTAAATGAAAAAGATTCATACGGAAGTACAGCTATTATCTATGCCGTTAAAAGCGGAAATTGTGACTGTGTAAATATACTTATAAAATCTGGTGCAGACACAAACATTCGAAATATAGAAGCATGGACACCACTTCTTATGGCTACCAAGGCTGGAAACGTTGCTATTGTCAAAACGCTTCTCGACAATGGTGCCGATCCCAATTTAAAAGGTCTTTGTGGGAATTGGACAGCATTGATGAGGGCCGTTTATGATAATCATCCTGAAATGGTATGGCGATCCAAATAAACATGCGCCCGTTCGGGAATCAGGATCATGGTGGACCCGCCCTGAATGGACGTGACCGCCAGATTGCCTGTGATATTGTATGCTTCGTTGACACCCAGGTCCTGCCGCGGGATCTGGTCCAGGGCGGCTCCCAGTTTTCTTCATCCGTGGTGGCAACAACGTAAAGACGCCCACCCAATTTTGCCCCGGATTGAACAATCGCTTCGAGTGCGCCTATCATACAGGCGCCGCCGGCTTTCATGTCATGGACTCCAAGACCATATATTCGATTGCCGTCGCGGACGGCTTTAAATGGGTCGGTATCCCATCCGTCACAGACATCGAAGGTATCCAGATGAAACCGCAGCAGCATACCGTAGCCGCCCTGGGATCCTTCCAGGCAGGCGACGATTGTATCGCCGGCATCTTCCACCGGCAAGCGGTTGACTTCATCCATCCCCAGGGAAGAAAAATAGTCAAACACCCAATCCGCCAGGGAATGCTCCCCGCCGGTGACCGATGGGATTTCTAGCAGTGTTCGGGTGAGCTCGACCAAACGGTCTTGTTTGATTAGGGTTGGAACATCTTGAATGGGATGTACCTCTTTAATCCGGTCATACCAACTCCCGCTCCACGATACCGGTCAAACAGCCCATGGCCCCGGCGGCCTTTCTCAATTCGCCGACGTCCACGGGATGACATTGGATACCCAACGATTCATAAAAAGACTGGGTCTTGGGGTTACCGGACGGCATCATGATCTCCCGCGGCCCCAGGCAAACGAAATTGAAGGCGGATCCATTGATCAATTCATCGGTATCCGGTACGAAAGCCACTTCATAACCACAGTGTTTCAGGGCTTCAACCCCTCTGTGTACCAACCGATTTGGAAAAGCAAGCCCCAAGTCTTTGTCTGCGATACGGAGCAACCCCATCAAATGCATTGAGCCATAGGGCAGATCCACCTGGACCACATCTGCCCCCATTTCCTCTATAATGGTAGTCACCTGGGAAGCACCTGCGTTGTTGGTTCGCAGTCCTCTGCCCACAATGGCCACATCCGGTCGAAGCCACATGAGGTCTGCCCCTTCAAAGGTGCCCTTGCCGCGCACCGATTTTATAATAGGGACGCCCATGTCGGCCAAACGACGCGCTACCCAGCGCTCTTCACCTGCCCGAACCGTAGAAGCGGGTCTGGCAATGATGGCCCCTTCAGGTGTTGAAGCCATGAGGTCGGCGACAAACATCTGATTCGGGCGAACCGGTCCGTCCGGATCAACAAAAATGACATCGACGCCCAATTTTTTATAAACTGCGGCAAGATCATCGTGTTGGCCACGAGCTCTGGGGACATCGAGGGGCGCAAGCATCTGGACGGCATCATAATCATCAAGCGATGCGGCGAGTTCATCGCCGGGCGAATGAAGTAAAACCGTTTTGAGCGGTGCCCACTCGCTATTGATCCCGCAGGCACGCCAGTGCCTGCCGAGTTCCTGCTGCAGGCTCAGCGTGCGGGGTGACCAGCCGTCGCCGCCAAAAGTGGCTTCGAATGAATTCGTGTTTGACATGGAATGGAATCCTCCTTGGTGGGTATCGTTGGTTTCAGGTTTCAGGTGTCAGAAGTCAGAGGTCAGAGATCAGAAAACAGAGGAAGAATACCCTCAACAAGCGACTCGTAACCCGTCACCTATTGTGAAATTTCAGAGGAATGGATTCGATTTTATTTTTCTTAAGACATGATTTACAGAATTACGGAGATTTTTTTCGCCTGCGGCGAGGAGCTGCCCTTCGGCCGAAGGTCGTTATATCCTGATGATCCTGTCAATCCTGTCCAATTGTATTTTAAAGATAAGAATCCAATCCTATTTTTGCCGTATTTATTTTTCGCATTTAACTTTTCTTTTTCGATTAAACTGACCGCCGTTCGGCGGCTAAATTTTTCAGACCAGCGGCGTGGCTGACACCTGACACAAAAAAAGATGAATACAGTAGGATAAAATTAAAAGCCCCCCTTATGAGTCTATTCATCACCTTAGATTATAGCGAAAGGGGTATGGTTGAACTACTAGTGGTCCGTTTTACGGAAATGCTGTATCCTTTAGCCGGAGCAAATTTGATTTTTCTCTACTAGAGCTACGTCATGCTTTTCTCCGGAGAGATAATAAGCAATACAAGCACCGATAACGCCACCGCCGATAATAATTATTTCATTCCGCTGATTCATTTTTCCGTCAGAATTTCCTCTATTTTAAGGATCTCTTCTTTAGAAAAAGTAATGCGGCCGCCATATGCGTTGGATTCCAGTTGGTCGACGCTGGAAACAGAGGCAATAATCGGACCCATACCCGGCCTTGAAAGCATGTAAGCGATAACGAGCTGGTTTAGTGAAATGCCCCATTCTTTGGATAAATCGGCCAGCTTCTTGATACGGGGTAAATCATACCTCTCAAGAGCAGAATTCAGCGTTCCTTCATCATATAATCGATCTCCCGGTCCAACGCCGGTGAGATCTTGATATTTATCCGTTAACAACCCTTTAAGCAAAGGGGACCAAGCGACAAATGATACGCCGCTTTGCGCGCAATAATGGAGGACACCCGGTTTTTGATCATCCTCTAAGCTAATAATGTCGAATTTATTCTGAACTGCCAGCACCCGGACACGGATCGAAAAGTGCGACTCGAGGGACTGATACAGCTTTATTTGATCAACCGTGAAGTTCGATATCGCAAAATAGCGGATGGCATCTTCTTTGACAAGGTCCTCAATGGCGGAAAGACTTTCCTCGGCGGGCGTCGTGGAATCGAAAAGATGAAAATACAACAAATCGATATAATCCACCTGCAACCGCTCGATGCAGGCATGCACGGATTCAATAATGTTCAGGCGTGACAGTCGGCCGTGATTGGGTGAAATACCATCCATTGGTGCGAATATTTTTGTGGCCAGAATCACATTGCGTCGCTGATCGGGGTTCAACCGCATCCAAGTGCCGATAACCCGTTCGGAATTACCGGAGGCATTATTATATCGATTGGCGGTATCCCAGAATGTAGCGCCGACCTCAATGGCACGATCAAAAATCCGGTGGGCTGTTTTTTCGTCAACCCTGGCGCCGTCCCCCTTTTCCGGATAGCCAAATTTCCAGGTGCCGATGCCGACATTGGCCACCCGCAGGCCCGAGTCTCCTAGTGGCCGATAGGGCATTCCGTTGAATTCATCCACTGCCCAGCGGTCGTTGGGTGATATTTCTTTTTTCTCTTTAATTTCCATATTTTTGTTTTCCCTAATAGTTTAGCACCTAAGGCACTATGTTTTTTCAGAATTTCTTCTTCGATTAAGCTGGCTACCGATCAGGCTAGCGGCTGTGCCGAAACCTAACTCTTTTTATGAAACTTCACTATGCAGCTAGGGCTTCGTATGAGATTCCGCTAAGCCGTTCAGCGAAACTCGATTATTCATAGTATTCGTAGGTTGGGTTGATCATTCCTATATCTCTTGTTGGGTTTCGTTCCTCTACCCAACCTACTTGTCTGCCCATTTTTGTGCTATCAGCAAAACCCAACAAAATGGCCAAAGATAGAGCTATCCCCAAAAATTGCAAATCTATGCCGTTAGGTTTTCTTTTTCAATCAAACTGGCATCTTTTAAGACCAGAGGCTGGGCTGACACCTGAATCCCTCATAGTTTAAGTGTTTGCAGCCGCTCCATGGCCTCAGACAGATCATCTGCCGGAAGCGTGATGCTGGCGCGCACGTATCCTTCGCCAGCCGGCCCGAAAAAGATACCCGAGGTGATCCATACCCCGGTCTGGTCCAGGACCCATTTTGAAAATTCCAGCGAGTCGCTGAAGGCCGGCGGCAGCTTGGCCCAGACATAAAGCGTTGCTCTGGGACGCTGCAGCTCCAGCCCGATGGCCCGCAGGCCGTCAACAAGGATATCCCGACGCTTGCGATAGCGCTCGTTACGTTCCAGCATCCAGCTTTGGTCGGTCGTCAATGCTTCAATAGCGGCTATCTGGGATGGACCGAAGAGCCCCATGCTGGTATTAAAGCTGACGAAGGAAAGCGCGTCCAACAACTCCGGGTGCCCGACCGCCATGCCCAGGCGCCAGCCGGCCATGTTGAAGGCTTTGCTCAGGGTGTTCAATTCGATGCCCACCTCTTTGGCACCATCCACGGCCAGGAAACTGGGCGCCTTGTACCCATCAAAGCTGACATCGGAGTACGCGTTGTCATGGCAGACCCAGATGTCGTTTCGCCGTGCAAAATCCACGACTTCTTCAAAAAAAGATAGCGGTGCAACGGCTCCGGTAGGATTGTTCGGGTAGTTCAGCCACAGCAGTCGGGTCCGCTCCAGCGCATCTTTCGGGATGGCCTTCAGATCGGGCAGGAAATCGTTTTCCGCTTGCAAGGGCAGAAGATATGCCTCGCCGCCGGCAAATCGGGTGGCCCGGGCGTAACTGTCGTAAGCCGGCGCCGTTATCAGAGCAATGGCACCCGGCTCCATCACGGTCAAGGCTATATTGCCGATTCCTTCCTGGGAGCCGGCCAGGGGTCGGACTTCGGTTGCCGGGTTCAAATTAACGTCAAAACGCTCCCGGTACCAGGAAGCGACGGCTTCACCGTATCGTGTCTGAAAACTAAAAGGATAGCGGTGGTAGGTCGGGTCCCGAAGCGCCTGACAGGCGGCCTCTACGATGGTCGGCGGCGTCGGAAGGTCCGGGTTGCCTGATGCCAGGCTGATGGTCTTGACGCCTTGGGCCTCTTTGGCATTAATCAGTTTTCTGACCATGTGCCAGTGGACACGTTTGACTTCTTGTAATCGGCTGGAAAATTTCATATATCGGATGCTCCTGATACGGAAAAGATAAAATTGAATACTGAAGATTGAAGATTTGTTGAGGTCGCTTCGCTCCGTCCTTTTTAAGATCGAAAGAATACCTTAAATGTTCAATTTTCATTCGAAAACATTCAATCATTTGAACATAGAAAAATTAGACCATTAAAACTGCTTTCAAAAAAAGGTAGAAAACAAGCTCTAATCTCCCATCGCGTCCATGCCGGC
>JARFPZ010000584.1 GCA_029288035.1 Desulfosarcina sp. | reverse complement strand
CAGCACGGTGAACCTGTTTGCCGGCAGCATCCACATTTATTATGACACATCTGCCATGTTGATTACCCTCGTCCTTTTGGGCAAGACATTGGAACGCCGTGCCAAGGGCAGCGTGTTGGAAGGGCTGGAGAATTTTTTCTCCTTGAAACCTTCCAAAGTACGAATTTGCACGGATGACTTTCCCTCAGGCCGCTATGTAAGTGCCGATCATCTCTCTGAAAAAGATGTTTTTCGAATCGATGAAGACGAAATCATCCCCGCCGACGGCAGGGTGATAGACGGCAACGGCACGGTGGATGAATCTTCTCTGACCGGTGAAGCGTTGCCGATCAGAAAGAAATCCGGAGACACCTTGCGCAGCGGTGCCCGCGTCATAAAGGGATCATTCAGGGTCAACGCCCAAAAGGTTGGCGCCAACTCTACCTTGGGTCAGATGATCGCCATCATCGAAAAGACCTTGATGACGAAAATACCGCTGGAAGGAAAAACGGACACTATTTTACATTGGTTCGTTCCGATTATTATCATGCTGGCAGCAGGGACGGCATTCGTTTGCCTGTTGGTGGGAATCTCGCTGGAAGCGGCAATCCTGCGGGCCGTCACCGTTCTGGTCATTTCCTGCCCCTGTGCCCTGGGCATCGCCATACCCCTGGCCCGGGTGGCTGGGATTTCCATCGCCGGCAAAAAAGGACTTCTGGTAAGGGATTTTAAAGCCTTCGAACAGGCTGAAAGAGTTAGCGCCTTTGTATTCGATAAAACCGGCACCATCACCGCCGGGAAGTGGAATTTGCTGGATATCATCTGCGATGGATCACTCACCAGAGACCAGGCCCTGGCATGGGCTGCCGGCTTGGAAAAGGATTCGGAACATTTCATCGCAATTGAAATTATCAACCAGGCCAGGACCAAAAATATTCAGCCGGTCCCTTTGACCGACATCCAACATGAAGAAAAGGGAATCCAGGGCGAAGCCAACGGGCGAACCTTAAAAATCGGATCCGCAAAATATCTGGATAAGGAATTAAAAGCAACGAAATCCCTGAGGGATGCGACGGTCCTGGATGGAGCAATCAATCACTCTTTTGTGTATTTGGGGGTTGACGGCCGACTGGTTGCTATTTTCGTTTTTGGCGATTCTTTACGAAAAGATGCCTCGATGACGGTTGAAAATTTGCACAACCGCGGATATCACCTCGCGATGGTGTCCGGCGACGGCGTGCAAACCACAAAGGCCGTCTGAGATAAAATCGGTATTCAGCAATCCCTTGGCGGTCAAATGCCACGGGATAAGTCCCAATTTATAGTCAAGTTGCAGCAGAAAGGATATCGGGTCGCCATGGTGGGTGACGGTATCAATGACGCACCGGCGCTGGTGCAGGCGGATCTTTCCATTGCCGTACATTCAGGAGGTCAGCTGAGCAAGGAGGCCGCCGACATCACCCTCATGCGCTCAGATACCGGTCAAATCATAGAATTTTTAGATTTTGCCAAACAGGTCAACAAAAAAATCTATCAGAATCTGGCCCTAACCTTCCTCTACAATGCCGTCAGTATTCCCATCGCCATGAGCGGCCTGCTCAGTCCCCTGGTGGCGGTGACAGCGATGTTGCTGAGTAGTCTGAGTGTGACCGGCAATACGCTGATGCTGGTACGCCGGAATAGTTAAATGTTTTAATATTTTCGAATCGCCGCGATCAGCTACGTCGCGATTTCGCGGGCTCTTCGCCCTGTTTCGGCAGAAACGCTGGAAACCGGCTGAAATGGCATTGTGGTGGCCTTTTGATTCAATAGGGGAGATTTTTGGCTAGTAATGACGCACGATGGGTCCACCGTGTTCAGGGTAATGCCATCTGCGGTGACGTAAAGGTAATGGGCGGGAAGCTCGGTCCAGGCACCGGTATTGATGTATCGGATGCCGTCGACAACCATATCTTCAGGATAGTGGGTATGGCCGCAGGTAACTGCTTCAAAACCGTTTTCAATGGCACAGCTCACCGCATTCAAGGCGATATTCTTTCGCAAGACATTGTAAAAAGACTTCCATTTTTTGGCATATTCGGCCACGTGCACCGGTTTGGCTCCCAGCTTGACTCTCAGCGCGTGCATTAATTTGAAAGCCCTTATGAACGCCCGATTGCGGGGCATGATCTCATCAAAATCGTCCCCATGGGTGATTAAAAGTCTTTTTCCGATGCTGTATGAACGCGTCACCTTCACTTTTCCAAACCCGGTGGGGGTATAGCCGTTGTCATGATTACCCTGTATCCAAACCACCTTCTGATCCAAAGATATCTGTTCAATGCGGTCGAGAATTCTCTGGTCCGATTTTGTCATTTTTAAATAGGGTTGGTCGATGATATCGCCATTCATGATGAATTCATGATCTTTGGGAATCGCTTCGAGAAAGTCCCCTAAAATTCGGGATTGAAGGTATTGAGATCCGATATGCAGGTCACTGATGATGATCGCGTTCATTTTACTCCGGGCGACAAGGATAGAATTGAAAAGAAAACTTTCAAAACAATGCAATTTTAGAAAATAAGGGCTGATTACAATTTCTCAAGCAATATATCGGTACTTTTTCGAAATTCATGAAAATTTGACGGTAAATATCATTTTTTATCGATCACTTGCGGCGTTTCGATCCGTCGGAGTTGCTTTGTCTTAGTGGTTGTCACCTTGGTGACAGGCTGGGTATCCTGATCTTTTTTTGCCAAGTGTAGTTTGCCTTTCTCTTGCCGGATACGCAATAAATAGCCGCCCAACCCGCCACCGGCGGCGGCCAGGGTCAGCCACCCCAATGTCATGAACTGGGTCAAGATTAGCAAACCACCCAATCCGGCCGCACCTGCAAATGCCAGCCCGATCTTGATATTCGCCCGCATTGACGCGCGTTTCACCTCCTGAAGGGTTTTACGTTGCGCCTGTTTTACCAACTCGCTCTTGGCACGCTCGGCATTCACGCGGATGGTTTCACGCTCTTTGGCATGATGTTCTCTCAACCGGCTGATTTTATCCTTGCGTTGACGCGCTGCGATCGAACCAAACCAGAATGCTGTCAAAAGCCCGGCGATCAAGACCGGAATCACCAGCCGCAGCCAATCCCAGTTTGCCAGATCTGCCGGGGCAATCAGCACCAAGGCAATCGTGATGACTTGTAAAAGCAAGATGCCAGGGATGAATTTCAGCATGATTTGTATCCTAAATTCAGAACTACTGATGAATCAGGCCGGCATGTTACCAGAAATGGTTACAAGATTAAAGAGGGATCAATCAGCGACCACCAGCTGGGGGTATGAGGAAGGCCCCTCGAAAGGGCCGCGGAGCCATGCTATGCTGGTGGTCGCTGATTTTTAAGGTCAAGATATGATAAATAAAATCATGTCATAACGATTATTTAAGCCATCACCTACTTCCCCACCGGGCAGGCGGGCAGGACAGCTCACATCCCCTGCAATACTCGACGTAAAAATTAGGTCGTTTATCGCCTTGCGGTTTCAATTTGACACCTTTTTCAAATTCATCGATCGCCTTTAGAACTTCCTGATGTTCTTCATCGCCCGCCGGTATGGCCATAACTGCTTCCTCAATATCTTTTTCCATCTTCACGTTGCAGGTCACCCGATCATAGGTTCCGTTGATACCGGGCAATATGGATTGGCCCAGCTCATCGGCCGAATAGACGGTGTTTTGAAAAGCATTTATGGGACAGGCTTTGCGGCAAGGATGCTCGCACCCTTCGCAGGGATTGAATTCAAGCGGGCCGGTGGCTTCTGCTTTCCGGTCTAGCAAAAGCGCCCGGAAACGGATGCGCGGGCCGTATCCAGGCGTGATTACAAGATTGTTCTTGCCGATACATCCTAAACCGGCCATCACGGTCGCATCTTTTAAAAAGATTCCGCCTTTTGAAACAAAATAAGGCAGTTTATAGGTTTTGACAGAAAAAGTATTCTCAATCCATCCGGACAGTTTATTATTGATCCGGATGAGGATACGATTGCCAGGTGTTCCCTTACCGTCCCACCAGTCGAGTTCCGGTTTATCGGCGTTGTGTTCGACCCCGATCACTACTACAGATACTGCATCTGCTGGCCAAGCCACCACGTGGGGCTTAACATCGTCTTTCGCTTCTCGCCAATGCACTTGCAGGTTCATACCAATTTTAGGATAGATCCGGTGGGAAGGCGACGTCTTCAAAGATTCGACGCTGGCAACCCCTGCAATAGCTGCGCCCAATGATTTGGCTTTTTCAACAATTTTTTCAGTCAGCTCCGAGCTGGAAAGTGATTTCATCGCTTTGTCCTTCCATTTTTGATGCCTGCGTGATGGGACGGTAGGAATTCAAGGTGATACAACCAATCAGCTGATAGCACAAATTGTGCTTTGTTGGAAATATTTTAATGTGAAAATCAATATATGGTGGTTGGAGATCAGGCACTACAGCAAGATCTGATTGCTCAGCGATCTTGACTCACCGGCAGAAATGGTTCGTATCGCCGGTAACCCCCGAACCGGGCATTTGTTTTCGCAAATGCCGCAACCCACACATCGCTTGAGATCGACAAAGGGCAGTTGTACATTCAAGCTTTTTTGGTCAGACGTCGCAACGGCATCCGCTTTCAGATAAACGGCTTTTGGAGACGTGGGGCAGACCTCTTGGCACACGATACAGGGAGCATTTCCGGACCAGGGCAGGCATCGGCCTCTGTCGATATAGGCCGACCCGATTTTGATGGGCTGCTTGATTTTTTCATCGACCGTAATTTCCTGGATGGCGCCGGTGGGGCAGACGCTGCCACACAGGGTGCAGGTATAGTCGCAGTAACCTTGGGTCATGATGAGACGGGGCGTCCAGAAACCGGCGACGCCGGCTTCGCCCAATGTCGGGTTGATCACATTGGTGGGGCAGGCTTTCATGCACAATCCACAGCGCTGGCAAAGTTCTAAAAATTCCTTTTCCGGAAGCGAGCCCGGCGGCCTGATGAGTCTCGGGTCGGGGTCCTTATCGATGCTGCCATCGAGCCGGGCAAAAAGCGGAAAAGAAATCCCAACCGTAAGGCCCCCCAGCAGAGCGCGCCGACCGATATCCGGTTGACGGTTTCGTTCCAGAGACCAGACAAACCGAAACGCCAGTGCATCTTCCGGGCAGACGTTAAAGCAGTTAAGGCACATCAGACATTCCGCCGTTTCCCACTCCTGATCCGGCCGGGGTGATGCTGCGCCTTGGCAGTGTTTGAGGCACAGATTGCAGGCCGTGCATTTTTGCGCATATTTTTCTAACTTCAGAATACTGATCCGGGAAAAAATTCCGAGCAGTGCCCCCAGCGGACATAGGGTCCGGCACCAGAAGCGGGGACGAATGCGATTTAAAAATAAGATCACCAGAAAAATGAATCCAATGAACCAAGCTGTTTGATATGCGGGTTGATTGTAGCCGAAAATCGGGGATACCAGAATTTCGGCACCATATCCGGCAAGATTCAGAATTTTAAAATCACTGGCAGCCATAATCCCAAAAATGGATCTAAGCCCGGCACCCAGGCCCGGCAAGACGGCCAGCGCCAGCGACCGAAATAGAAAGGCGATGGGATCCATAAGACCGGCGGCATTCAGGCCGCAGACGGCGGCAACCAACAGCAGTATCAAGATGACATATTTAATCTTTTGGTCGGACGTTTTGAGATTGGCCTGCACCATCCGGCTGCCCTTCAGTGCCGGTTTAAATGTGCCGACCGCATGGTGAATCGTACCGAATGGGCAAATAAAGCCGCAAAAAATCCTGCCCAGTAAAATGGTTAAAACCAAAATACCGGCGCCCCACAAGAATCCCTTTACAAAGGTATAACCGGAAAGCAGGGAGGAAATTCCGATGAGGGGGTCGAGTTGAAAGAAAAAGGTGACTGGTTGATCAAGCCTCAACTCCTGATCCGCGGAAAACGCCATATTATAATCGATATAAACGTCCTGGGGAAGCCGGCTTTCAATCACGAGAAATAGAAAAAAAATCAGGAAAAAAGCCTGGAGGGTGCGTCGCAGCCAGACCAGATGCCGAATTTTCACAACACTACCTTCTGTTGAGCGAGCTTCTGAAAATCAAATGTTCCCAACCCTTGTTCTTGGGCCATGCGGATAAAACCCAGATTTTGCGGTTGATGGTTAAAGAGCATGGCGGCTCGGGCATCCCCTGCGACAGGGTCGTCGCTCAATATTAATGTATTTTTTTCAGTCACATAAGACGTACTCCCGCCGGAAGGCCCGTTTCTGGTCATTATCCGGACGGCATCGATCAGGGTGACTGTAGGCCGAAAAAAGTGTGCCAGGTCAACGATACTCTGGTGGATATCTTGATGCAGGGAATATCTGCTGCCGCCGACTGCTCCGATCCAGTTTTTCATTCCAATTGTCAGCCTGCTCAGTGAATGGTGTTTGGCCACCGGCAGATTGATGAGCACATCGGCTTCCACCAGGGGAACAAACACCGGCCAGGTGTCCAGACGATTTCCCTTCAGGCTCATTTTTTTCATCAAGGACGATCGGGGATGGATCAGGTCCGCACCGGTGTTTTTCGCAACCGCGGCGGCACCGCTTAGCGCAAAGCACCGCCTGGCATCATTGATGGTGTGGTCGGCGATCCGCACCTTTTTTGCGCCGCCCTCCTGGCAGAGCTCAATGACGGCTGCCAGAACTTCAGGGTTGGTGGTCGCTGCCAATTCCGGACGCCGGGCCCAGGAGATGTTTGGCTTGATGACCACCACATCTCCTTTGGAGACGAATCGGCCGGCACCGCCCGCGCTTTCAAATACCTTGCGGGTCAGCGCCCTTACAGAGTATCCCTCTGTTTGTCCGATTCCCTCAATGATAAATTTTTTATTCTCGGATGCAGCGTTTGCCACCTTGAGTGTTTGCAAGGATCCGCCAATGGCGCCGGCCAGACCCAGGCTTCCCCCCAGCTGCAACAGCTTCTTAATGGATTCTCTTCGGGTCAAAGGCTTATCAAAGTTCATGATGGACTCCTTTATCCAATTCATTTATGAAAGAGTAGAGCGAAGCCTCCGGCTCGCAGGGGTTGTAGCGCCTAAGCCTCGGAAAGCGACAATTACAATTCGTCAATCGTAAATCGGCATTCGTCATTCTATGTAGTCTCAAATAAGAATATCCTTATCCCAGCCAAGTTTAATCAGCTCGATCCGCTCCGGATGACTGTTTCCCAGGCCGAACTTTGAATCCGCAGCCTCAATGTGCAAGGGCCGAGGGCTGATGGGCCGTTCTTTGCCAAAGTGTTCATTGCGCTTGGCCTGAATAATTCGGGCACCGGTGGCATCCGCAGCCACCGGATCCGTGCTCACAATCAAACCGCCATAGGGCCAGGTATAACTCCGGCTAAAATGATGAGGCCCAACCCCATGAAATAGCGGCGTCAGCATCACCAGGATATTTAAACGTGTTTTGTCCATAATTTGCGGCTTGTGCCAGATAACACCCAGTCTCTCACAGGCATTACCGTGATACTTCCATGGGTGCGGTACAAACATGATGTAGTTTTTAAGCAGGGTGCCCAATCCCGACCAATGGTGGGTGCGCATCGGGCGGATATTTATCAGTACGGTTGATCGCTTGAAAATGGGATTGTTTTCGATACCGCGATCATCGACAGAAATGTTTTCGGCCTTGACGCCGGATTCAACCAGGCGCGAGGTGATGGCCCTCTCCAGTTCCGGTGGTGTCGGCAGGCGATTCCAGACGTTGCTTTTGATGCCGACAATATCATCCGGATTCACTATTTTACGCCAGGCGGTGCCAGGTTCGCTGGTGCCCATCGCCACGGTGACGGCATCATCCAACATTTGAACGACCGTGCCGCGATCCAATGAGCCATAACCTTCGGTCGCACGTTGATTCCTGATCAATACCACTCGGCTTTTTTTGGTAGTTTGGCCGGAAGCCCTGGATACCAGGGGAAGTCCCAGCAAGCTTCCCATGACGGCACAGGAACCGGAACGGATAAAATCACGACGTGTGATCACATGTTTTTTCTCAGTCATGACGACATCCTCCTCTTAATCCGCAGACTGTAAAGATTCATTGAAAATTTGTTAAGAGACGCTCCGCAAATTCCTTGTTGTCGGCTTCTAAAACGATGGCCAACAGATTTTCTTTTCTATTGATGACTGCCCATTTGCCGTTTTCCAACAATGCCGCTCCTTTTTTATCCGCATCCGGAAGATAGTGATTCAAAAAGTCCGCCCGCGACTGTTCGGCGTTTTCAGACGATGGATACTCAACTATCAGCAGCAGGGCTGCCTGATCGCCGAGCTGATATTCTGCCAGGGCGACATTCGTATCAGCGGAGATTTTGAGAATATTTTCGTCCGATATATAATAATGATAGTTAAGCACGATGGGATGATACAAATACCGGATCCTATCTTTAAGCAAGCCTGCCGGCGGCAGCTGTGAAAGAATTTCGGGTTTGGAACCGTGGCCGGCTATCTTATCAGCCACCTGTCGGCCCAATTCTTTGACGGCCTGTTCTGCCGCCGTGGTTTCTTCTTCCATATAGATGGAAACGAAAAAGCCGTTTTTCCAAAAACTTAGCCATCCCGGCCGATATCGGCCATCCTGTCCAATGTCGACCGTGGTCCCGTCAATGTCGTGGGTGAAAACACCATAAGCATCTTCTGAGGAACCCATCTCAAAAATGTCCAGTATGATCGCAGGTCCGCCGGATATGGTATATTGGCGTGAAAGACACTGCCTAAAGTTATAGGCCTTGTATACTTCGGCACCGCCGTCGATGTAACTAAAAATGGTTTCCTGATCGAAAATACGATCGCCGGTCTGTGCCGACCACCGGCCGGCTTGTTTTGGAAGATTCGCCTGTAGGCTTTTAAGAGAATTTTCGTTTGAGTGGGTGCTTTGGATCATAAACAATAAAATAATGCTGATGGTTGCAAGGCTTGGAAGATACCAGAGTGTCCGGATTTGAAACGTGTTATTCATAAAAACTACCTGGCGCTGCAATGGATATGCAATTTAGATTTGAGGATGCGTTACTGGAAGAATGGCGATCAGCGCACAACTAATTCTAAAGGTGTTTCTACAACTTTTTTATATCCAATCGTTGACGGATATTCAAGGCATTATTGAATTTCGTCCTTATATCCAAGACGAAGGGCACGAAGATTCCAATCAATCATATTTCTTTGCGTTCTTTGTGTGCTTCGTGGTGAAACAATTATGATGATAAAACAAAGCGATACAAACAAATCCGCAATCCCTCCGGGGCGCAGGCATTTATGGCCTCTGCGGCTTCCGGTTCGGCAAGAGGGCAGCGCCTATAGCTCGGAGAGGCCGGAGGCCAAGATCCAAAATCTAAAATAGTCCCAAAAGGTTGATATACCGTCATAAAAATGGGATGAAAGTTAATCGCCACAATGTACATGATTTTCACCACCCGAGGCTGGATCCATGCGCTTGTTATCAGCAATACCATCGCCGGTTCTCACCATCACAACCACCGGGTTTGTAGCGACCGTTGCTCAAATTATTATTTTAAGAGAGCTTCTGGTTCTGTTTTACGGCAATGAACTGTCGGCAGGATTGGTTTTTGCCTGCTGGCTCCTTTGGAGTGGTCTGGGAAGCGGCCTGTCCGCAAAATGGGCATCGAAGATTTCCGCCCACACCACCCTACTAAGATTGTTGCTTGTTTGTCTGTCAGCGGTGTTGCCCCTGTCGGTGCTCTTCATTCGTGCAGCGCGAGTCATCTGGACGCTTCCGGCCGGAGAATTGCCGTCCATCGGCAAGATGCTTTATATTTCGGTTGCGGTGACAGGTCTCTTATGCCCGGTATCCGGCGCCCTTTTTGGCATCTGCTGGGCAATTCACCGAAGAAAAGGGGTGCATCAACCCCTGGGGATCTATCTGGGAGAGGCCCTGGGTTCGGCCGCCGGTGGCCTGATTTTTTATTTTATATTTCTTCCTTATGTTTCGGTCTTTACAACAATTTGGATCACTTGCGGATTGATCCTATGCATTACCGGGTGGCTGTTTCGGCCATGGTGGCCGCGTTCAAACCTCCGTTTCGGGCACTTGATGTGGATTGCAGCATTTTTTCTGGTTGTATGGGGTGTCGTTTCCGTATCTCGTTTGGATCACGTGAGCCGCCGCTGGCAATGGGGACCGGACCTTTTGGCGGTGCATGACACGGCCTATCACAACATTGCTCTGTTGGAAAAGGAGGGTCAGGTATCGGTTTTTACCAATGGCCTGTGGTTATTTTCGCAACCGGATCGGCTCAGCGCCGAATATGGGGTTCATCTGGCCCTTCTTCAACATCCGGATCCTAAAACCATCCTTCTTCTGGGAGGTGGAATTACCGGCCTATTGGAAGAACTATTTAAACAGCCGGGCATCCGGTCGATTGATTACGTGGAACCGGACCCGGATTTCATTCCGCTTCTTAAACCACACCTGTCACCTGCAACGGATGCATCTTTGCAAGATCCCCGCGTTCGGCTGTTTCACCAGGATCCCCGTGTCTTCCTGCGTCGCACCAATGCACGCTATGACGTAATTTTGATGAATATGGGAGATCCGATCACCGCCCAGATGAACCGATTTTATACAGAGGAATTCTTTGCCCACGTGAAACAGCGGCTTTCATCTGGCGGGATTTTTTCCTTTGCGGTTTCCGGGGGCGAGAGTATGCTGGGCTCGACCCAGGCCCGCTTTTTGGGTTCGATCAAGACAACCCTTCTTCAGATTTTTCCCCAAACGCTCATCTACCCCGGTGACCAGATACGATTTTTTGCCACTGATATATCCGGTAATCTCCTTTCGGATTACTCGGCCTTGGCGCAACGGATATTTGAACGCAACCTTCAACTTACCTACATCCGGGAGGATATCCTTCAGGACGCACTCAGCCCTTTCCGTCTCGATTATCTGAAATCCATTCTGGAGGACTTCAGGGGGGTTGCCGTCAACAAGGATTTTTTTCCTGTTTGTTATTTCCATAATCTGATGATGTGGGCGACCCAGTGGCATGAGGTATTGCAAAAATATCTCAATATCCTCGCAGACCTAAAGCTGCGATGGTTCTGGACCGCTTTGGCCGCAATAGGGATTATAATTGTTGTGATTTTTTGGACGGGTCGCCCCCAATTCAAGGTGGCAGTGGCCGGAAGTGTCTTTATATCGGGCGCCATCGAAATGGTGCTCCAGATGGTATTCCTGTTAGGCTTTCAAATTATTGAAGGATTTGTCTACCGTCAGCTTGCGTTGATTATTGCATTTTTCATGACCGGATTGGCCGTCGGCGCCGGATGGATATCCCGGCAATGTCTCACCCTTGATAGAACCAATGCATTCCGGAGACGTTTTATTCGCGTTCAAACGGTAATTTGTCTGCTCCCTATCGGCCTGATGCTATTTTTCCCGCTGATTCAGGAGGAGTTCCGAAGTTTTTTGTCTCCGGCGACGATGGGTTGGCTGTTTTCAGGCCTGAGCTTGATCACCGGTGTTCTGGGCGGTGTTCATTTTGCCTTGGCCGTTATGGTTATGGCCGGTACCGGTGTCGCTTTAGAAAAAATCGGTGGCGGATTCTATGCCCTGGATCTTGCAGGGGCGGCCGCAGGGGTTCTCATGGCGGCGTTGTTCATCATCCCGGTTTACGGTATCGTGAATACGCTGGCATTTTTGAGCTTCTTGTCCGGAATCAGCCTGCTGACACTTTTGCGAGGACCTTAAATCTTTTAAACTCCGATATCAAGCCGCATCTTCCAGTGATGGGCACGGAAAGATTCTACCGACCGGGGAAAAAACAGCGAAACCCTGACAAATACGAATATCGAAATCCGAAACAAATTTAAAATTCTAATGATCAAATTCCTTAAACGGTGAGAACATAAGTAGAAATTCTGATAATAATGGCCAACCAAGCTAATCTGTAACGTTTAGTAGTGAGCCGATTTCAGGTTTTTGTCATTCGAATTTGTTTCGTGTTTCGTGCTTCGCGTTTCGGATTTATATGATTGAAGTCATTGTTTCCGCCCCTTTCCAAGCAGTTTCCTGAGGCCTCCAGCTATGCGATAGAAACATTCACTCAGGATTCATGTGTTTTCCAAATGCCGGCGATGGCCCGTCCGCAATACTGACACTTGCCGTCCTTTAAGCCCAGCACGTTAACCCGATAGCCGATGCGGCGAATCAAGATGTTTTGGCAGTGGGGGCAGTACGTGTGTCCCCCTGGATGTTCGGGAATATTGCCAAGGTAGGCAAAATGGAGGCCTCCATCGATTGCGACTTCCCTGGCTTTTTCAAGGGTTGATATCGCCGTCGGAGGAATTCCTTTTAGCTTGTAGCGGGGATAAAACCGGATAAAATGAAGCGGCGTATCCGGTCCCAGTTCTTTATAAATCCATCGACACATGGCTCGAACCTGTTGCATGTCATCGTTTTTTCCGGGAACGATCAGGGTAACAATTTCAGTATGCACGCGCCGGGATTTGAGAATCTTCAAGGTGTTTAACACCGGTTCAAGACTGCCTTCCGTCATGCTTTGATAATAGTCCTCCGTAAACCCCTTAAGATCAATGCAGGCGGCATCCAGAACATCACAAAGATCTTCCAGCGGTTTCTCGTTTATAAATCCATTGGAATGCATCACCTTTAGCAGCGGCTGGGATTTTGCAAGGCGGCCGATCTCAAGCATATACTCGATGAAAATGGCCGGCTCCACATAGGTTGAAGCGATCACCTGACTTTTATACTGAAGTGCGCTGGATATAACCTCATCCGGTGGAAGTTTGTAATTGTAGGTCTCCTCAGGTCGGGCCTGAGAAATTTCCCAATTTTGGCAAAATTTACAATCGAAATTACAACCTGCCGTGGCAAGCGAAAAGGCGCGGCTTTCCGGAAGCACATGATAGAAGGGTTTCTTTTCAATCGGGTCGATATGAACTGCGCAAGGGTTGGCATAAACCAAAGAGTAATATTTTCCGTTGATGTTTTCTCGCACCTTGCAAAGCCCTCGTTCTCCGGAACCAACCTCGCACCCGTGGGGACAAAGCTCACAGAGGATCACCTGATTGTCCAGCGGCTTGAAATAGGGGGAAAGCTTCCGACCAATGAATCCCTTTTCGATCGCTGCCGACCAGGCCGAACGCGATGAGGTGCCTAAAGGAACCAGAGTGGAACTTGCACAGATCGCAAGGCTGCGACCGCATAGGCCAAGAAAATTACGGCGCGATATCCGGTTTTTCATGGGAGATCTCCATAACTAGCTGGTTCCAGGTTCAGGGTTCA
>JARFPZ010000582.1 GCA_029288035.1 Desulfosarcina sp. | reverse complement strand
GCCAATTTAAAGAAAAATGATTTCCTGGTATAATCTTCGATTGTAACCGGGCGGCTGCGGGAAAAATCCGCAGCCAGCATAGCCTTTGAATTTATTGCGTCCTAAAACAGCATATAAAATCAAAGCCAGCCACGGAAAGGTGATCAATGATATGGCCCAGGCAATTGCGCCCTGGGAGGTCCGAGCGTTCATGATTGCATGAACGGCTGCCAGAATTCCAAGCAGCTCTACCAAAGGGACCACGATGGCAATGAGTGTGTATATCAAATCTGTATTTGTCATATTCATTTCCTGATTACCCAATTTTGGAACATAGCATAAAAAGAATGGGAGCCCCAGTCTTTTGGAATCCATGCAATCGATAATTAGCGACCACCGTCAGAGCTGGGGATTTTTGGATGTCCCCCTGGAATGAGCCTGAGCCACCTCTGCTGCTGGCGGCTGATTATAGCTGAATAAATGGGTCGGATCAGGTGGATGTGATCGTACCATTTATATTAAGTGGGATCTGTGGCACTACCAGAAGAAATACAAGGATAAAGCATCGAGATGTGGTAAAGAGGCTACCTTATTCGTCTGCTCAGCTGAACTTCTTTGCTCATTGTTTTTTGGGAGGTTTTTGTATGCTGGTCTTTTTTCTTAACCAATTTTTGATTCCATTCCTTATATCGGGTAAATCTTTGCTGCAAACTATTACGATATTCAGCAAAACTCATACCTGAATTCCGGGCTCTTCGCCGTAAGATTTCCTCAGAGAAACCAATTCCGCGCCAAAGGTTACCGTTGAATATATTTTCAAAATATTTGTCATAACGAAACCCAAATTCGACCATTGAAGGCAAGGGTTCCAGGTATTTATCAGTCAGTCCGAGCCTAGCAAAGGGGAACCCGCGGGATAGATCCAGATGATAACCGATTAACATTCGCTTGGTGTTGACTGAAATTAAGGCATGGGGCACACAATTTTGCTGGGAAATATTGTATTTTACTCTGAGCCAATCGGTCAACTCTTTCCCCGATCGTAGCTGAGCCTCATTGAACGATGAGATACCCGTTGGTTTAAGGACGGGAGATTTGGGATTTGCGCGGTGGTTCTTTTTCTGCTTTTTCGTGTCGATTTCTTGAAAATCTTTGCCCTCAAAACAAATACCAATGAAGGCATGGTTCAGGTTAAGATAAATTGCCTCATCATCTGCCCAGATCGATTTCCCTGCATGAAATGCGGCGTGGTCTTCTTGAACCAGTCGATAGACACGCCCGAATCGATCAATGAAATAATGATAGGACTTTTTGCGCAGGAGATATTTGATCAGTCGTTTGCTGTAATTCAGAATCGAGTGATTCATCTCCGGCATGAAAGGGTACAGATCGCTTTCCGAGGCATGATACACGATACCTGAAACCCTGTCTGTAATCTTGCCGATCGCCGGCGAATAATTGGAATTCCTGGAGAATCGATAGTATTCGCGGGGTATGTTGGGAATTGTGTATGTTGTGATTATCTGCAGTCGATTGCTGTAAAATTCACGATCGGCTGTTTTTTCCACCAACCAAATGGGATCTTTTAGATATTTGGGAACCTGCACAGATTTATTTTGATGTTCTGCAGGTTCGGTGATGGTTAGAGATAGATGGTTTCGACTACTCTGCGGCTGAGAAGACACCAACGTCTTTTGGGTGATAGGCTCCGAGGCGGGATTTAAGAACTGTTTAGAAATCAAGGCCATCAAGATAGGGTTCTTAAAATAATTCAGTGCCGGCTCGAGATCATATTGGTGTTCTGGAGGTTTGATGGCAGGCAAAGGCGGCTGGTTTCCCCTGTTCTGCGGCTGAGAAGACAATAAGGGAGGACCTGATTTGGAATTTTTTGTTTGTTGAGACGTCAGGGCCCTCAAAATGGGATTCTTAAAATAAGTGATAATCAAATCGGATGCTTTTTGCTGGTCAGCAGGGTTGATGTCGGTTAACGGCTTCTGGCTTCCTCTGCTTTGCGGCTGAAAAGATAATAACGGCTTCCGGGGGATAGGCCTTGACCTGGAATTTTTAATTTGCTCAGTCGTCAGGGCTGTCAAAATGGGATTTTTATAATAACTTATAACCAGCCCGGGCTCATTCTGATGTTTTACAGATTTGACGGCAGATTTAGGCGGATGTTCTCCTCTGGTAGTCGTCTGGGAAAGCAATAACTGCTTTTGTGTAATTGGTTTTGATGTGGAGTTTGAGACCTCTTGAGACGTCAGGGCCATTAATATTGGATTTTTATAATACCATGAGATCTGTTCAGCATCATTTTGATAATTTGCAGATTGGAAAATAAATGATTTCGGGCTTTTTCCGGTCCCGGATCGTGGGGAAAAACGTATCGGCTTTCGGATGATAATTTTTGTAATTGCTGTTTCGGCCTGCTGATCGCTCAAATTAATGAGGGTGGCGAAATTGAAGTTTCTTACTAAAGGAATAACCGCTGTACCAAGTCTAAAAATAAAGAGTATTAGAATTGCTGAAACAAATAGATAGTATAATTTGGAGAGCCACCGCCACCGATTACCGGGAGCAGAGATGACGCCTTTGCGGATAAGTTGTTTCGCAGCCTTTTTACTACCGGGGCAAATATTTTCAGCATTATCCAATAGCCTTTTTCGGAAGGTGATTTCGGCAATTGGAGGATAAAGCTTGTATGGTGCAGATATCTTTTGATGCTCATTGATGGCCTGTTTTAGAAATTTCAGCTTTAAAGCTGGATCAGGGATGACGACGGACAGCTCTTCGATAGTTCGCCGATAGTTTTTCGGCGGCAATTTTAAGGAGACAGTTGTGTCCATCTCTGATCAATTTATTAAATCCGATCTTTCTTCTAATTTTCATTCATGGCTGCGATCAGAGCCCCCTTTGCCGTGGCATAGAGCGGATCTTCCGCAATGCGAACCTTGCTGAAATCCAAAGGAATTTCCTCGGTTTTCAAGAAATGCTCAAATCGTTCTTTGAAACCACGTACTTTGGCCGTGCCGCCACTTAAGACGATGGGTACCGGGCGGTCTATCTTTAGCGCGGTGGATGTCTGAACAAGGCTTTCTTTGAGGGCTTTTACCAGACTCAAAATCAGGTCATCATAGTATATATGTAAGGCATCCTCGATATCATTATTAGGCTTTTTTTGGAGATCAAAACCGTTTTCCTTGATACTTCGTACGCGAGTATTGATGGTGCCGGTGACGGAGGCCGTCGCGTCGTCGATATAATCGCCTCCCTTATTGATACTGAAAGAGACGAGCGGGACGGATAGATAAGCTAGACAAACATTGCACATGCCACCGCCGGCGCTGATGCCCAGACCGGTGAAACTTTCATCTTCCAATTCGGAAAAAACAACCGCCAATCCCTCGTTAATGCTTCTGCTGGTATATCCTTTTTCTGTTAGATGACGCGCTAGAACGGTTTCATGATAGATGATATCCGTCTCGGAACCTTTGGGCGGGTCGGGTATGGAAAAATTAATTTTAGAATCAGAACCCCCAGAGGATTCTACCAATTCATTTAGAATTTTTTTAATAATTTCAACAGAATATGATTCTTTTGGATTCAGCAAACCCTGGCGCATGGGACGTCGGGTTTCTGTATTGAGCATATTGGCGAAGATTTCGGCCCCATCGCCGAATACAATCAAGGAATTGTTGATCTTATGGTATTTTATCTTATTCTGATTCAATATTTTCTCTGTGAATTTGGAATAATCCACTGAGATAAAGGCATTGCGTTGAGAGTTGAACTCAATGTTCCCATTTTTTTTCTCTGAGAAAACGATTTTTGAGGTTCCGATGTCGACACCCACCACTCTTCCGTTTGAAGTTTCAGGCTGTTTCGGCGTTTGATTGGATGCGGCTTCGATCTCGTCCTCGCGATTTTTTTCACCCTTGGTTTTGCTTTGCGTCATTTTTATGTCTCCTATCTCCTTGTTATCCCCGTGCTGGGTATGTTCATGGCTTCATTTGTGGTGGAAGCAAAGATTATGCCGAATTAAGAGCTATTAAAAAATTTAATATAAATATAGCAGGTTACAAGATTACAGAATTGATCAAATCAACCTTGGCGACAAAATTATGACGAATTTTTCGCCAGGGCCGGATTGTCTGTTATCCGGATTTCGAGAATGCTATAACATATTGAAAAATTGCCAAGATGCAGCCCGTTCAACCCGAAAGACCGAAAAATGAGTCGTAATTTTCGGTTATTTGGAAGGATGAATCAAAACAGGGATGGTGATTGGTTGTTATAGGGCTTATTTCATTGAGGATTAGGGCTTTAACAATCTGGAATCGAAGCTGAAAGGGCTTGGTTTTTTGATTTTAATTTTAGAAAAGTCCTTGTGGTTCGGATTGAGTAAATAAGAGTGATGTTCGGATATCACGGCACTGGGTGTCTTTAGTACTGCGGAAGTCCGATTTTTTACCCAGTCGTCCCCGATAGTCTGGGTGTCTGCTGGGGCAGGACTTTGTTGCCAGGTTTTCGGTATATTTTTAGATTTTAATTCGGTAATCAGGCTGGAAGGGATATCAACTCTAAAGCGAACGTAGTACTGAAACATTTCAGAATAATCGATCATGTTCACCATTAATTCCAAAGCGGCTGTCGCTAAATAGTCAGAGGTGTAAACCATAGCGGTTCCAAGGCTATTCCAGCGGCCCCCGTACGTTCTGGCACCGTCTCCATCAAAAGCGCCGGCAGAATGTTTTTTCTTTACAATTCGCCAAGCGGTAATCATGAAAAGACACCGTGTTCAAGCCGACCGAGCAAATTCATAACCTCCTGGGCGCCCAACTCCGATTCAGCATATTCTAATGGGGTGCAGCCATTTAGCGCTCTTAAAGGTGTTTTGAGCCAACGGTTGGCCCGTTGTTCCTCTTCTAAAACCGCAACGGCTCTATCTCGCAGCCGTGCGATTCGAACAACCCGGTCGGATTCACCCGCCCTTAATTTGCCTTTTTCCCGCCGGCGCCGGGCCAGAGTGCTTTCCGCGATTTTGGTGAGTTCAGCAGTTGCTTTGATGGACATATCAAGAGAGGTGGAAAGGGTGACGACCGTCTCGGCCGGCAGGCCTTTTTTGATCATACTGATCATTTCATTTAAATTATTGGTTTTAACTTTAATGCTTCTGATCTCTTCCATGGTAATCTCCCTTTTTTCCACTGGTAATACTTGGCGAAATATAAATACCAAACCACCATATGACAGAATAATAACTGTCAAATGAAGGTTTGTAAAGTATAATTTTTATTATCTTGATTTCGGAGGAAAGGCTGCAGATTTCTATGAATAATACCTGGGGGGCCATTCGGTACTATCCGGTCAACGGCCAGCCAGGCTGTCTTTGATAAGATTTCCGATTTCCCGGATGGCGGCTTCCATATCTTCTTCGCCGACCTGGGAGTAGGACAAACGAAATGTGTTCTGGCCGCTGCCGTCAACGAAAAAAGGTTGGCCGGTGACAAAGGCCACATCCTTGTCGACTGCACGCTGGAAAAGTTCATCGGCATCCATGTTTTTTGGAAGTTTTACAAAAATGAAAAAGCCTCCCTGGGGTCGATTCCAGGTCGCCTCCCGGGGGAAATGCCGATCCATCTGCGCGAGCATAAAATCCCGCTTGGCACGGTAAAATTTGATGTTTTCCTGAATCTGCTTATCCAAAAGCCCCAATCGGATAAACTCCAGCAGAATATACTGGGCCGGCGTGTTGGTGGCTGCATCGGAAAACTGCTTGGCTACTACCATTTGGCGTATCGCTCCTGATTCACCAAAGGCCCAGCCCAATCGAACACCGGGGACAAACGTTTTGGACAACGAGCGTAGATGTATCACCCGTCCTGTGCGATCCATAGATTTTAGCGATGGCAGGTGCTTGCCTTCGAAACGCAAATCGACATAAGGGTCATCCTCAAAGATGACCAGATCGTGGGTTTCAGCCATATCCATAATTTGCCGGCGTCTTTCAAAACCGAGGGTAACTCCGGTCGGATTCTGGAAATTGGGAATCACGTAAATGCCCTTGACGCGTTTGCCGGCCACATTCAGACGTTTGATTTCCTGACGAAGACGATTTGGGTTCAAGCCATCGCGGTCAACCGGAACCCCTACAACGTTTCCACCCCGTGAATGTATCGCCCCGGGTCCGCCAAAATAAGTAGGAAGTCCGACGATAACCACATCTTCCCGGTTGATAAAAACCTGAGCAGCCAGATGCATACCCTGGGCAGATCCATGGGTGATGATCAAATTGTCTGGTGCGGCATCGGTCAGCCCCTCGGTTTGCATCCTTTCGGCCAGCACCTTTCTTAGATCTTCCAGGCCTTCGGTTGAGCCATATTGGAGCAGCTGATCTCCCTGTTTGGTCAGCAGATCATCTAATATTCGACGGATCGCCTTGATCGGAAACTTTGCCGGATCCGGCCAACCGCCGGCCAAAGAACGCACTTGCGGTCGGGCAACCAGGGCGCAGATATCGCGAATGGCAGACGGTTGCGCAGTCAGGGTTTCGTGACTGTATAGATGCGTCAGAGGATCTTTAGGCACTTTAGGTCACTTTATTTATGTAAATTCCAGGCGCAAGCCACGCCAATGCCGGCTTTTACCAGCGCATCGGCGCTGCGGTTGACTGCATCGTGCTTATCCAGGTAGTTTAGCTTATTTTCTCAATTAAGACCACCACATTTTGGGATTCGCTTAAAATTCTAAATTGTTGGGTGTCCTTGGAAAAGGAATAACATCCCGAATGTTGCTGATGCCGGTGACCAGCATCAGCAGGCGCTCAAAACCCAGTCCAAAGCCGCTGTGAGGCACACTGCCATACATGCGAGATTCCAGGTACCACCAATAGGGCGCTTTTTCCATACCGCTTTCATCTATCCGTGCTTGCAGCACATCCAGACGTTCTTCACGCTGACTTCCGCCGATAATTTCCCCGATGTTGGGCACCAAGATATCCATGGCAGCGACGGTTTCATTATCATCATTTAAACGCATGTAAAACGGTTTTATTGTTTTGGGATAATCATAGACGATGACCGGTTTTTTGAAATTCTGTTCGGTCAGATACCGCTCGTGCTCCGTCTGTAGGTCTTTGCCGAATTCAATTTCATATTCAAATTTGTGACCGGATTTTTGCAAAATTTCCACCGCGTCCCGGTATGACAGCCGAACATAGTCAGATTTGGCGGTATTTTCCAGGGTAGACATTAACTTTTTATCCACCCATTTTGCGAAAAGTTCGAGGTCCTCGGCACACTCGTCCATGACGTAGGATGTCAGGAATTTGATAAGCTCTTCTCCGAGATCCATGTTGCCCTCCAAATGGCAGAAGGCCATTTCAGGTTCGATCATCCAGAATTCGGCCGCATGCCGGCGGGTGTTTGAATTTTCAGCCCTAAAAGTCGGACCAAAGGTGTAAACATCTCCCAGGGCCAGGCAAAACATCTCTGCCGAAAGTTGTCCGGAAACGGTCAGATTAGCCTCTTTGCCGAAAAAATCTTTCATATAGTCCGTCTTTCCATCTTTTGTCGGCAGATTTTCCAGATCCATGGCCGTTACTTTGAATAATTCGCCGGCACCTTCGCAATCAGATCCGGTTAGAATAGGTGTATGAATATAACGAAAGTTTTTGTCTTTGAAAAATTTATGGACGGCATAGGACATCTCAGACCGTATGCGAAAGGCGGCCCCGTATTTGTTCGTTCTGGGCCTCAAATGGGCGATGGTCCTTAAAAACTCATCGCTATGGCGCTTTTTCTGCAACGCATAAGTTTCCGGTGCCAGACTGACAATTTCAACATGATCTGCCGAAATCTCCCATTTTTGACCGGCGCCTTTGGATTTGATCAGTTTTCCACTGGCCACTATCGCGGAACCGGTGGTTAATTTTTTTATGTCGTTGTAATTCGACAACGATTCATCGGCGATTACCTGTAAGTTTTTCAGACAGGAACCGTCGTTAATTTCAAGAAATGAAAACGTCTTCGAGGCCCGTACAGTTCTGATCCAGCCTTTTATCAATACCTCATCCATGGGTGTCTCGGCCTTTAACAACGCGATTATTTTTTCTCGATTCATGGATTCCTCTCCTTAATTACCGGTTAAAACAGATTTCGAGTTTTGTATTTGTATATTAATCCAATGAAGTCTATCAAGAAAAATCGGCTCCCAAACGAGCTAATCAGAAAAGATGGGGGGAAAAACATGGAGCAGAGCTATGAGAAAGGGTGAGATCCTACGTGCAGGAATTTGAAATCGGGTCGAGTTATTGCACCACCTGCATTAACATGACACCGACAGTTAATGCGATCATAACCCCTAGCATCATTACCTTGGATGCCTTTTGGGTGAGTCGAATCACAGCGGTGATGATTGAAATTATGGCCATTACGGCAATCAATGATGCCGGTGCCATTACCCAGGGAATGTCCTGCGCCAATATTAGCAGAGATTGCATCTGGAATACCTTCCTGGACTTGAGTTTATTGATTTTTTCTTTGACAATTCTATACATAGCGTACATAGTAAATGTCAATAAAAAAAATATAGAAAATGCTTTTGATAAAAAATGAATTAATTTCAATCGGTTGATAAGGAAAGATTCCAATCAAATTCTGAAAAAAATCAGAATACAGGAATATCGGCGTCTTTGCGAAACGATTAAAATTAGGCTTTACAAAATTGACGGTAGCTGATATTTACCCGACCCTGCTTTAAAGAAAATTCAATCGAGTCTTTGGAGGGAAGGTGTTTGGTTATGGAAGAGTTACTTACAAAATCAGCAGATGAAACAAGCTGGTATGAAAATGAACAGCCACTCAAGGAGTTCCTGGAAAGTTTTCGGAAAGCCGAAATCTTAGAAGCCGATGACCAGGCTGAAGAACCATCCTGGATCGACATCGTGTACAATTCCAATCAAATATCATCCTAATTCGTTTATCACAGCGAACCGGACAACCCAGCCACTATCTTTTTCCCTTCTGCGTGCATAATGTCTTTTTCAGAAAAAATGATCGATATTTTGAATTACGGTGCCATCAACCTCGCCATGGCCATCGGATACCGAACCGGTCTGTTTGATGTTATGGACACATTTGACAGTCCTCAAAACATCGGCGACATATCCGACCAGGCCGGTTTGAATCCGCGCTATGTACAGGAGTGGCTGGGAATCATGACGACTGCTGAAATTGTTGAATTATCCCAAAAAGAGGATGAAAATCAATATTTTCTGCCCAAACACTGTGGGGATTTAATCACCCGTCGTGCCGGAAATTCCAATTTGGGTGTATACACCCAGGAAATACCGCTTTTAACCACTTGTGCCATGGAGGCGGTGATTGAGGGATTTTCCAGCGGAGAAGGTGTCACTTATGACCACTATCCGAAATTTCAGGCCTTCATGTCTCAGCTGGCAAATGCCAAACACCGTCAGGTCCTGATAAACAAATTTTTGCCTTCGGTCGAAAACAGCCGAATTGTCCAGCGACTGAAAGCCGGTATTCAGGTGTGCGACCTGGGTTGTGCTGAAGGGGTTGCCGTGATTCTTATGGCCGAGTCATTTCCTCAAAGCCGCTTTGTAGGAATTGACATATCGTCTGAGGCAATTGATGAGGCCCGCAGACAGACACGACGGCAAAAACTCGAAAACCTTGACTTTATGGTGCTGGATGCCGCAGATCTCAAAAATAATAGAGAAATGAAGGGCTTGTTTGACTATGTCACCGCCTTTGATGCCATTCACGATCAAACCCGACCGCTGGATGTTCTTCTGGGAGTCAACCATATACTGAGACTGGACGGCCGGTTTTCTATGGTGGATATTGCCGCCAAATCCGATCTAGCGGACAATTTGGACCATCCCATGGGACCGTTTTTATACACCGTAAGCTTAATGCATTGCCTTCCGGTGGGCCTGGTGGGTGGGGGAACCGGTCTGGGAATGATGTGGGGGCGTGAAAAGGCGGTCGAAATGCTAAAAGAAGCTCGATTCCAACAGGTCCAGGTAATTGAAATGCCGGATGACCCTTTCAACCTTCATTTTTTTTGTGCTAAATAGGAATAGAAAAACGAATAATGAATATCGAATATCGACCGCAGAATTACGAGAGGTGGTTTCGCTTCGCTCAATTTTTCTATAATTTTATAAAATAGATAGAATACATGTCCTTCGACATTCGATATTCGCTTCATAGTGTCACCGTAATGTAGTAGCCCTGCTCCCCCCTCTGGAGCAGCAGCACGACCGAATTTTTACGCCGAGATTTAATAACGGCTTTTTTAAAATCTTCACTCGTTTGGATGGTATAATCATCTATCTGGCGAATCACATCACCGGCTTTTGCACCGATACGGTCAAGGTATGAATTTGCCTTTATTTTTAAGATTACCACCCCGTCTCTGGCATATATCCGATAGGTCTTTCTTTTTTCCTTTGTTAGATCCTCGACTTTGATCCCCAAAAGCCTGAAGGCGAGATCTTCAGCCAGTTCAAGGGGATATACTTTCGTTTTTATCACCACCGATTGTTTTTTTCCGTTGCGCCAGAGCATGGCCTCCAGCGTATCCCCTGCTGCGATACCCTTGGTGACCGACTTGTAGTCATCGAATGAATTAATTTTTTTGTTGTCGATCGATAGGATGATGTCGCTTTCTCGCATCCCGGCCTCTTTAGCCGGGCTCTTCGGCTCCACCGTTTTAATGACGATCCCCTTAGCGCCCGGAACTTTCAGATACCGTGCCAGGGATTCATCCATGTTTTGCACGGTAATGCCGATCCAGGCCTGAATCACTTCACCGTATTGAATCAAATCCGATATGATTTTGCGGGCCTTGTCGATGGGTATCGCAAACCCGATCCCCTGGGCTTTGGCGTAGATGGCCGTATTGATTCCAATCAAATCTCCATTGATGTTCAGTAACGGACCCCCACTGTTTCCGGGATTGATTGAGGCATCAATCTGGATAAAATCGTGGTACACTCTCTCCTGGGCTCGGATACTACGGTTTACAGCGCTGATGACCCCGGTGGTGACCGTGTGAGAAAATCCGAAGGGATTGCCGATGGCGATAACGGTTTCACCGATCATTAGATCCTCGCTGCTGCCCATTTTGATGGCGGGAAGGCGGTCTTTGGAATCAATCTTTAGCACGGCCAAATCAGAGTCGGGATCCGTGCCCACAATCCTGGCCTCAAATTCACGCTCATCCCGTAGCACGATCTTGATGGTACCGGTTTTTTGGACGACATGGGCATTGGTCAAAATAAGTCCATCTTTCCCATCGATAATCACGCCGGAACCCAGACTGGTATGCTGCTGACGGCGTTCAAAGCGGGGGTCAAAAAAATCCTTGAAAAACTCATCGAAGAAGGGGTTGAGACCAAATCCAGAAAATGGACTGGTGCGCTTGCGCACTTCGTAAGCGGAACTTATGTTAACCACTGCCGGACTGACCTCACGCACCGCTTTCACAACGGCGGTTTCACGATTCAGTTCGTGGCCGTATCCTACGGGTGCCTGGATTAGAATCAGGATGCAAAGTGCTAGAAAAATCGCACCCACAAGGGGGCGTTGTTTGTTGGTTTGCCAGTGCGCTTGCATTTGTAACCTTGCTGAATAGTTATAGTTTACCGCAAATCGCTGAGATAGTCCCAATACAATTAAAAAATTACCGAACTCGGTACGTTCTACGAGGGCGTCATAAATAATAATCATCAAAACTATAAATTCCAGCTATCTTAACAACTCATTTTCGATTAGATCCGATAAGGACCCGATATGCCTATGACCATTGATTCTATTGACGATATCTTACCTTTTGTTGAAAAGCCAAGCCGTTACCTGGGCTCGGAAATTAACACTATCAGAAAAGACCTTGACCGGGCTAAGCTCCGATTTGCATTAGCGTTTCCGGATTTGTATGAGATCGGAACCTCCCATTTCGGAATGCAGATACTCTACCATATTTTGAATGCAAACCCGGACATAGCGGCTGAAAGGGTCTTTGCGCCTGCTTCGGATATGGAAGCACTTTTGAGGAGCTCAGGACAGGCGCTTTTTTCATTGGAATCCCGTAAAGCGATCCGACATTTCGATATCATCGGATTCAGCCTCTTATATGAGTTGAATTACACCAATATCCTAACAATCCTTGAATTGGGTCAAATCCCATTTCTAGCCGCCGAAAGAACTATTGATCAACCACTGATCATTGCCGGTGGTCCGTGTACCTGCAATCCAGAGCCTATTGCCGAATTTTTTGATGCCATCGTTGTGGGGGACGGTGAAAACGTTGTTGTGGAAATGTCCGGTGTGTGGCTTCGCTGGAAAGAAGAGATCCGGGCCGACAAAGAATCATTGTTAAAAAGATGGTCGCAAATTGAGGGTGTCTATATCCCCTCTTTTTTTGAAGCCCATATTGATGACCGCGGCATTCAGACCGTATCCCCGCGCTACTCAGATTATACGAACGTTCGTCGTGCCGTAGTCTCCGATCTGGATAAGCTACCTTTTCCTGAAAAACCCATTGTCCCTTTCGGAAAACCCGTCCATGACCGGCTGCGACTGGAGGTTGCCCGGGGATGCACCCGGGGATGCCGATTTTGTCAGGCCGGCATGATTTATCGACCGGTACGAGAACGTTCACCACAGCATCTTCTGTCAATGTCCGTCCGTTCCATCGCAGCCACCGGTTATGAGGACATATCTTTGTTGTCTTTGAGTACCGGAGATTATGGATGCATCATACCATTAATGGAGGGTTTGATGACCCGTTTTGCATCCGACAATGTTGCTGTTTCTTTGCCATCCTTACGGGCAGGCACACTAACGCCGGAACTGATGGGGCTTATTAAGAAGGTTCGTAAAACCGGATTTACGATTGCCCCTGAAGCAGGCAGTCAACGGCTGCGGGATGTGATCAATAAAAATATCACTGAAAAGGAAATCATCGATACGATCAAAGACGCTTTCAATATGGGGTGGCAGGTTATCAAGCTTTATTTCATGATCGGTTTGCCTACCGAAACGACTGATGATCTTAAGGCTCTGGTGGATCTGGTGAAGAAATTGCGAAAAATAAAAGGCCCCGGGGCACGCCGCGGGAAAATCAACGTCAGCGTCGCCACCTTTATTCCTAAATCTCATACCCCTTTTCAATGGGCCGGACAGATTTCATTGGCTGAATCCCGATCAAAGATCAACTGGCTTCATGATCGACTGAGGCTTCCCGGAATTCAATTCAAATGGCAAAATCCGGAAGTCAGCTGGCTGGAGGGGCTATGGGCGCGAGGTAATCGAAAGTTAAGCCGACTACTTGTTCGTGCCTATAAGAAAGGATGCCGGTTTGACGGCTGGAGCGACAAATTCAGCTACCATTTGTGGCAAGAGGCTTTAGAAGAAATGGGCCTGGAGCCGGATCTTTTTTCAACTGGCAAACAGAACCTTGACGAGCCTTTGCCCTGGGATCATATTGACAGTCGTGTCAGCAGAGCTTTCCTGAAAACCGAATGGGAAAAGGCCCTTGAGGGGTCTATGACAGACGACTGTCGGCAGGGGAGTTGCGCGCAATGCGGTACCTGCGATTTTAAAGAAATAGAGATGCTTACATATCCGGATGATCAACATCAATCGCCGGCGGTCTGCAGCAAGACCGAATATGTTAACGCCGGTTCTAAGAAGTTGTCCGTTGGTTACGCCAAACTGGATCAGGCCAAATATCTTGGCCATCTTGAGATGGTCAATGTTTTTTTGCGGGCCCTCAAGCGCGCTGAAATTCCTGTGGTATTTTCAGAGGGGTTTCACCCCAAGCCTAAAATTTCATTTGACGATCCGTTACCCGTTGGCATCGAAAGTCAAGAGGAGCAATTCACTCTGAGCGTACCGGGATTTGTGCGCCCGGAGACCGTCATCCGGCGACTAAACGCCCATCTCCCCGACGGCCTTGCTATAAATTCCTGTCAACTTGCTGCCCTAAAACCCGGAAACTCGGTATCAAAGAAACATACCTATCTGGTCACCCTGAAGGAAGGTCATTTTGACGAAGAAAAACTGGCGTCGTTCAACCGCTCCTCGGAGGCCACCATTTCACTGACGAATCGAAAAGGAAAGTTGAAAAAGATAAATTTAAAGGATATGGTATTAAATATTTCGTTTCTGGATTCAACTTGTCTGCAGATGACGCTTTTGTCGGTGCCTGGTAAAACCGCCCGGCCTGCGCTGATCCTGCGTTATATTTTTGGCCTTGCTGAAGATCAGATTAAACAGGCAAGGGTAATTAAGCAGCGCGTCTAGTGCATGGGGCAAAGCGCATAGGGTCAAGAGGTGGTAGTAGAGAGTTTTTCTTCTGCCTCCAGGATTTAGCTCAAAGCATCTGTGAATTTGCCAGTAGTTTGAATTGAATTGTCCTTTACGCTATGCTCCATGCCCTCTGCTTTCTGCTCACAAAACGGAGTTTTTTAAAAATGTACAAACAACTCATCATCAATGTAACCGAACATGAAACTCGGGTGGCCCTGTTGGATGATGGTAACATCGCCGAGCTTTATGTCGACCGCGGGGATGATTCCGATATTGCTGGAAATATCTACAAGGGTCGGGTGTTGCGGGTCTTGCCCGGTATGCAGGCGGCCTTTGTGAATATCGGGCTGAACCAGGCGGCTTTCATATACGTGGATGATGTATTCTATGATGGCTACAAGGAATATGAGCAGCTATTTGACATTGACTCCGAGATGGACGAAGACAGCCCGGAAGATATAAAAAGCCCGGAATTTGAAAAAAAGCGTAACTTTAGTATTGAAGAAATTATCCGGGAGGGACAGGAGATTCTGGTTCAGGCGGCGAAATCTCCCATGGGAACCAAAGGTGCCCGCATCTCTTCGTATATCTCTTTGCCCGGTCGATTTTTGGTTTTGATGCCCACTTCCGACCACATCGGCGTCTCCCGGCGCATCGAGGATGAAGTCGAACGGGAACGCCTAAAAGGTATGGTACAGAAACTAAAAACCGAGGATTTCGGTTATATTGTGAGAACTGCTGCGGAGGGTGTACAAGAAGAAAAGTTGGCCTACGAAATGGGGTTTTTAAACAATCTCTGGAAAAACATCCAGAGAAAATTTGAGGTCGCCCGGGCGCCATCCCTTTTGCACGCCGAGCTTTCCATCAGTCTGCGAGCCGTGCGTGACCTTCTGATTCAGGAAGTCGAAAAGCTGGTCATTGATTCCAAACCAACTTACCATGCGGTTTTATCCTTTCTGGACAACTATATGCCTGTTCTTAAGGATCATGTTGTGCTGTATGAGGGCTCAGAGCCGATTTTTGATGCCTATAATCTGGAGGGGGATATTTCACGAGCTCTGAAACGGAAAGTATGGTTGAAGTCGGGTGGCTATATTTTGATAGAACATACGGAAGCCCTGGTTGCTATTGATGTCAATACCGGCCGCTATGTCGGGAAACACAATCTGGAAGAGACGATTTTAAAAACGAATTTGGAGGCGGTTAAGGAAATTGCGTATCAAATCAGGCTCAGGGACCTGGGGGGCATTATTATTATTGACTTCATCGACATGGAAAAAAAATCCAATCAGGAAAAAGTCTTTAATGCCCTCAAAGAGGCGCTAAAAAAAGATAAAAGTAAAACTCACGTTCTTCCCATTTCTGAAATGGGTTTGATTCAGATGACCCGCAAGCGCACCCGAGAGCCTCTGACCCGGATTCTTTGTGAGCCGTGTTTTTATTGTGATGGCGAAGGCTATCTGGTATCCAGACAGTCCATCTGTTATAACATTTATCGTGAGATTCTGCGGGATGCGCATGATATGAATAGCAAGCGGCTGACGCTCAGGGTCAATCCGCAAATTGCCGAACTTTTTTTAGGTGAAGAAGATTTGCTCATATCCAAACTCGAGCGGGACATCGGTAAACAGATTGTAATTTATCCCAATCCCGAATTTCACATGGAACAATTCGATATATTTGAAGTTCACAGCCACTAAACCTTGTACCAACACCATAATGGTTAGAGATTTATTCTTGACAGATAAATTATCTTATGCTTTACTCATTCGGTTTACGGTATCTATCGCATCGACGCTTGAATGCAATGGGCGAAAAACTAATGCAAGTAAGTGAAAATAAGGAAATTTGAGATGAAACGAACATTTCAGCCCAGTAGAATAAAAAGGGCCCGAAATCATGGTTTTCTAAAACGGATGTCGACTAAACAGGGTAGAAGAATCATTAACCGCAGAAGGGCCAAAGGCCGTATCCGTCTGTCAGCTTAATACGGCGGCGCGTAAATCCAATGGGCTATTTAATTTCTGTTTACATGATGCCCAATTGTTGCCGCGATAGACTTTTTCAAATTTAGCCAAGAAGCTCGTCCGGTGCAATTCTCCTTCACAAAGGCAGACAGAATTTTAAAACGCCATGAGTTTATTGCATTAGCGAAAACCGGCCGCAGGGTCCAAAATGAATATTTTATCGCAGTTTTTGCCCCAGGCCGGCATGGTCGCTCACGATTGGGCATTACCGTTACTAAAAAGGTCGGAGGAGCTGTTAAACGAAACAAAATCAAGCGTCTTATACGGGAATTTTTTCGATTAAACCGGCAATTTCTATCGGGTGTATGGGACATCAACATTATCGCCAAAAATCAAATCGCAGACATTACGTCTGAAAAGGCTTACCGATCATTGCAGAATATTTTTAACCGGATATCGCGATATGATGATCCTCTATAAATTTTTCCAGACCGTTTTAGTGTTCTTCGTCAGGGTGTACCAATTTACACTGTCGCCGTTTCTGGGACCATCATGCCGATTCTATCCGAGTTGCTCGGAGTATGCCCGGCAGGCCATCAAGCGACATGGCCCCCTAAGCGGTCTGATTTTGGCTGTTAAAAGGATCTTACGGTGCCACCCATTTCATCCCGGAGGTGTAGATCCGGTACCCTAGCAGGGAACGGCAAGGACGATTACATAGCCCGTTTTTAATATGAGACCCAATAAAAACATATGGTTAAAACGTATTTGTCTTGAAAAGTGAGTCCTATATACCGATTCTTGAAAGCCCCTCTAGCGAACCGTTGGGTCAGTCCCCAGACAGCATGCCCCGTTTAATCGAATAGCACTTAGGTTAGAATACTTAGATTCAGATTCTTATGATTTTTTAGGAGAAGACAATGGAACAAGCGCGTTTGTTAATTGCTATTGTCCTGTCTGCGCTGATCTTTTTGCTGTGGCAACTGTTTTTTGTCGACCATGAAGCTAGCCGGCAAACTGCCCAAAAGACCAAGCAGCCACCGGTAAAAGAGGAACAGGTCAAAGAAGCGAAGCCGTACCCGAAAGAGCCGGAAGTGGCCGCCGTTGACAAGACCCCAAGCAGTGAGACAGAAGTTTCAATGCCCGCCAGAATTCCCCGCGGTATCACGGTGGATACACCCTTATACCGGGTTCAGCTATCTGAGAAGGGAGGGGGGGTCAGCAGTTTTATTCTGAAAAAATTCAGGCAAAAAGTGGCAAAAGATTCTCCTTTACAGGAGCTTGTTCCCCAGAATGATTCCTTTGAAACCGTTTTGCTCGGGTTTGCCGGAAAAAGCCTGCCCGGGTTTGACCATGCTTTTTTTTCAGCAGACCTGGATAGCGACACCGTCAATATCCAGGGGGCCGCCCAGAAGATTACGTTCGCCTGGAAATCCGACGGCGGCGTTGTGGTGGAAAAAGCTTATACGTTTTCACCGGACTCCTATATGATCGACCTTGATGTCACTATTAAAAACGGTTCTGATCGAAGTATTCAGGACAAGCTGTTTGTCGCTCTAAGAGGCCCGACGCCCGCGGACACGCGAATGTATGGTTTTGAAGGTCCCAGTACCTTGATCGATGGAAAGCTCGAAGAAATTGACATCAAGGATATCGCGGAAAAAAACACCTTCTCGGGGAATTTGAGGTGGATTGCCATTCAGGATCGGTACTTTATGATGAGCGTCATTCCCGATCAGGCTGAGGATGGGGCCAGTATGCGACTTTTTTTAAAGGGAGATGACCTGTTAGAGGCCCAATATGTGGGCCTTGCAGATGATATCCGCCCCGGCACACAGCATACTTACAAATACGCGCTTTTCTTTGGACCTAAAAGCATGGAAATCCTCAATAATATGGGGCATGATCTTGGCAAGGCGCTAAATTTCGGAATGTTCACCGTGCTTGCCAAACCTTGTGTCTGGATAATGAATAAACTCTACAGCGTCATTCCCAATTATGGCATTGCCATCATCATTTTAACGATATTTATCAAAATTATTTTGTGGCCCCTGGGATCTAAAAGCTATAAATCCATGAGCGAAATGAAGAAAATCCAGCCGTTAATGAAGGATATCAGAGAGAAATACAAAAACGACAAGAAAAAAATGAATGAAGAGGTTATGAGCCTCTATCGAACCTATAAAATCAATCCGTTGGGGGGCTGTCTCCCCATGGTGGTTCAACTGCCTGTGTTTTTTGCGCTCTACCGAATGCTGTATCAGGCGATCGAACTGCGGCATGCACCGTTTTTCCTTTGGATAGATGACCTGTCCGCACCGGATCGACTGTTTAATTTTGGTTTTTCAATACCATTTATGGAGCCGCCTTATGGTATTCCCGTGCTGACAATTATCATGGGGGCCACCATGTTGCTGCAACAGAAAATGTCTCCGCCCATGGGGGACCCGACCCAAGCGAAAATGATGATGTTTATGCCACTTATATTTACAGTGATTTTTATCAATTTTTCCGCTGGGTTAGTGCTGTACTGGCTGGTAAACAACATTCTTTCGATTTCACAACAGTATTACATTCAGAAAAAATTTGCATAACAACGGAGGTTAAATATGATGTCTTCGTTTGAATATTCAGCTAAAAATGTAAATAAAGCCATCGAGAACGCATGTGCTGAGCTCAATTTATCGCCGGACGAAATCAAATATGATATTCTGTCCCACGGATCCAGCGGTATTTTTGGCCTGGCAGGCGTTAAAAAGGCAAAAATTCGGGTCCATTTACCTGAGAAACCCAAAGAACCCAATACTAAAAATCAACCCCTTACATCAGATTCAGAGTTGAAAGATGAAATTTACAGTGAGGAAAACAAATCCCCAGACCAATTTTTTGCGGACGACAACAGGGACGTACCCCAACCTGTTGAATTTGAGGAAAATCCTTTAGACCTCGGGAGAACTGTTTTACAGCGTATCGTTGACGCGATTACGAACGATGCAAAAATATCGGCTGAAGAGAATTCCGGGGGGCTTTTTTTTAATGTTGTCGGCGGAAATGCCGGTATTCTCATCGGGAAAAAAGGGCAAACCCTTGATGCGATTCAGTCTTTGGTAGAAAAAATAATTAACAAGCACAATCCTCACAATGATAAAATTCGGGTTCAGGTGGATGTCGAAGGGTATCTGGAGACGAGAAAAGCCAATCTGGAAAAACTTGCCGAGCGTCTGGCCCACAAATCCAAACGAATCCGCAAGCCCATCTCGCTGGGTCAAATGAGTGCTTATGATCGCAGAATTGTTCACCTGGCCTTAAAGCATGATCCGGATATTCGTACGAAAAGCAAGGGTGAGGGCTATATGCGAAAATTGGTTATTTTTCCCCAAAAAATTAGAAAGCAACGGCAGCAGATGCGATCGCAATAAAAAATGGACAATTCCACTATAGCGGCAATTGCCACGCCCGGCGGCCGGGGTGGAATCGGCATCATTAAAATATCCGGACCCCGGGCTGTTTCGATTGCAACCACGATATTTTCTCCAGCCGAGTCCAAATTAAAAGCCATCCACGGCAAAACAGCGTCTACAAAGGATAAAACCCGGGATGGTTTCCAGTCACATCGGCTATATCTGGGACACATCATCGATCCCGAGAATCGACGGGTAGTCGATGAGGTTCTGCTTTGTGTTATGAAAGCCCCCCGGTCTTACACGAAAGAAGACGTTGTCGAAATAAATGCCCACGGCGGCCAAGTCGCTGTAAACGCGATTCTTGAGCTGGTTTTAAGACAAGGTGGGCGAGTTGCTGAACCCGGTGAGTTTACCAAAAGGGCTTTTCTTAACGGACGAATCGATCTTACCCAGGCCGAAGCCGTCATCGATATCATTAATGCACGTTCGGATAAAGCGCTAAAAGCAGCCGCAGCCCTGATCAAGGGCCAATTAAAAAGAAGGGTGGAGCAAATCCGGGAATTTCTGATAGCCTTTTTAGCCCGGGTTGAAGGCAGTATCGATTTTCCGGATGAGGTTGAAGATATTGTGGATTCGAGGGCTGCGATCGCTGATATAAAAGCCTGCGCAATTAAACCGCTGAAACAACTAGTTCAACACTATCTTGACGGTAATATTTTACGCCAGGGACTGAAAGTGGTCGTGGTCGGTCGGCCGAATGTGGGGAAATCGAGTTTACTAAACCGGTTACTTCAAAGTGAGCGGGCCATTGTAACCGCAGTGCCAGGCACCACCCGGGATACAATTGAAGAAACACTGAATATAAAGGGTTTTCCAATTGTCCTTGCTGATACGGCCGGACTGCATGATACCGCTGATCCGATAGAAATCCTCGGCATGGAAAAAACCATGGAGAACATCGAGGGCGCTGATCTGGTCATATTCATGATTGAAGCCAATCGCCCTTTAACGGCAGAAGATCATAATATATTTCGTAAAGTAAAATCCAAGCCGTTTATCATCGCACTTAACAAAATTGATCTGGTGAACGGGGAAAATTTTGTCGTGCTGCCGGATCCGTGGATGGAAAAGGATCGTGTGAAAATTTCGGCATTGTATGACAGAGGATTAGAGCAACTAAAGGAAAAGATGGTCCGCACCGGCTTCGGTAAGGATGCGGTTGACATCGAAACTGCCATCGTGCCCAACCTGAGACAAAAGCTGCTCCTGGCGGACAGTATCAGAGCTTCTGAGATTATCATTCGTGAGCTTGAAAATGGCACCCCCATGGAGCTGATTGCCATTTCTCTTCAGGAAGCGATAGAACCTTTGGGCCAAGTTCTCGGCACCCATGTCAAGGTTGATGTTTTGGATCAAATATTTAGTCGTTTTTGCATAGGCAAATAAGTTAATGTTTCACGTGAAACATTAACTTAGGTTAAACGGTTCAGCCCGCCCTGGTGCGACTCATAAGTTCATATTGCGGCCCGTGTCAGGTTCCCAAATATGAATCTAAACTAATGAGCAACCTAAAGTCAGGTCTGGGCCAGGGGGTTCAACGTTCCGGGTTGAAAAAAAACAGACAGCTCGGATTGAAATGAAAATCCCTCCATTTAATTATTCTATTGTAAATGAAATATAAGAATGGATTTGATTCCTCTGAAACGATTAATCAATAACCAATAATGAATAACTCACGATTTATTTTTAACTTAATTGGGCCAGTATCGGTAAGTTGGATCCTTTTTTAACCATTGAACCCTGAACTCTGAACCTGGAACCGCTAATTTTTAAAATTACTAATATCACTATAAAAAGCAATATAGGAGTTTTGTGACAGCTATGAATCTAAACCTGACACCATATTTTAAAAAATACGAAGCCCTGGTAGCCCAGGCCGACGCTGCCTTTGATCGGGTAAAAGCGGCCCATGCTGATTGTGTGAAATGCGAAGAAAAGTGTGCCGATTGCTGTCATGCTCTGTTTGACCTGACGCTGATCGAGGCACTCTATATCCATCACAAGTTTAATGATAAATACCAAGGCTCAGAAAAGGCTGAAGTTCTTGAGAAATCTAACCGCGCAGATCGTCGAACATATAAAATCAAACGCAAGGCATATAAGGAACTGCAGGCCGGTAAAAATGAAGGCGAAATTCTTGCTGCCATGGCGCTGGAGCGCGTTCGCTGCCCACTATTGAACGAAAAAGACCTTTGTGACCTTTATGACCATCGCCCTCTTACCTGTCGATTTTATGGCATCCCAACCGCCATCGGCGGTGCCGGGCACACCTGCGGTAAATCTGGATTCAAGCAGGGGGAGGAATATCCGACGATCAACCTGGATTCTGTTCACAACCGGTTGCAGCAAATATCTGCGGAACTGCTGCGAGACATTCAATCAAAGAATATTAAACTTGCGGACTTGCTCGTTCCGCTATCTTCGGCAATGATAATGGATTTTGATGACGTATTTTTAGGAATTGCTGAAGAGCCGGTGGAAGAAACACCCCGCAAGCGCAAGCGGCATTCGAGGAAAAAGAAATGAGTGAATTATCTCCTGAAGAAGCGGAAAACAGAAAAAGGGCCGTTTTTGACAGTATGTCACCACGACGTCAAAAGCATATTGTTAAAAAGGGCTATGACAAATGGGACCCCTTTGAGGAGCCTAAAGATCCCATCGATATTCGAAAAGACAAAACCAAGCGGACCACCCAGATGCTTGTGAGAGAATTTCTACAATCATGCGGTCCCGAAGGGTACAGCAGTGCGTATGGCAGAGGGGTCCTCGAAATGGCTCTGGGAATCGTCAATGATGACGAACGGTTTATCGGCATGTACGATTTTGCCCGGTGGCACCAGGCGCTGTTAAAAAAAGAGGGATATCTATGAAAAATTGCGGATTATCCCTCGATGAATGTCCCTAATGTTAGTTCCTGGTATTCGCTTGCTGTTTCTTGGTAAGTTTCCAGCATTTTTTCCAGCGTTTTTCTTGTATTATTTTCTCGCCAATCAATCCAGCTTTCTATGTCTTGCCAGCTTCCAATAACCACCAGGGTTTGTGGATCTTCGCTTGATGTCAATGTTTCGCCGGAAATATACCCGGGTTGTTGAAGCGCACCGGAGCGTAATTCCCTGAGCAATGCAATGATTTCTCTTTGCTTGCCTTTTATGAATTTTCGCTTGATAATTATTTTTGCCTGCATGATCGCCTCCCTAATTAGCGGCCACCAGCAGAGCTAGCGGCATTAGGGTGGAGCCTCGAAGAGGGCGGGGCCACCACTGCTGGTGAGCGCTGATTTTTAAAAGAATTCTTGATCGGTAGATATTTTAAATTTTCATCCCGCCAAGGCGGGGGGGCTTATAAAATGAGTCAAGGTCCTGTTTTAGGAGTCTAAAAATATGGTTGTTTCCGGATGAGTCCCATAATTTTTCACACATATTATTATTAGCGGGTTAGCAAAGGAAAGGCAATAACAAAATTATACCAATCAGCGAACAACAGCAGCGCGTAGCCCGATCCCTATCATCTCTCCGACTCTGGTAGGGGTCGCTGCTCGATTGAGGAAGGACCACAAGGAAATGGCGGATTGAGTGGCACCCTAAATATCTGTCACTGGATAATTCCTGCAAGGTCAAGCCTATCGCTTGTAGAGAAAACCATCATCTCTACATCAGGGAACATCATAAGGCATTGCAGAACTTGTTAAGAAGCCGTTACTATGATATAAACACCTGTAATTATAATTAAAAATTTTATTAAGGTTGATATTGTTGAATGTTTTGCCCGGGTGTTGGTTCCTGAAAATGAGAGCCTGATTGGGACCTCCCAACGTCAGCCAGCAGACGGGTAAATGCATGATCTGTTCAGGTTTACCCGGATCCATCGCTGCAGAAGATATCGATCGTTTTACCGTCGACTGTAAGCGGAACCTTACCATTTTGCACCATCAAGGCCTGTCCCGTCTTCCAGTGCTTCAATCCTCCGGCTATCATGTCTGCCACCCGTTGCGGGATAATTGACATATCCAGGTTCAACTGGATTGGATTCGGCATCCTGGTATAGCCGTTGTTGATAATTACCAAGGCGACATCATCCGTAGCGATGCGCAAGAATGCGTAGACCACATCGTCCGACCACAGTGTTATCGTCGAGCCGTACCTTAACGCGGTATGCCCCTTGCGCAGACTTATAAGATCTCGTGTCCATTCGTAGATCTCTAGTTCTTTGCGGAACTTTTGTCTCGGGTGATGGTCGTCGCCGATCACATGCCATGGAAAATCGCGGCGCAAGTCGCGGTCATCGCCTGCTTTCCATCCCTCAAGCCCGACCTCAGTGCCGTAGTAGATCTGTGGTATGCCGCGCAAGGTGAGCAGAGCGCCCAGGCAGAGCTTCGTAACCCGGATCGCCCAATCAAGCCCGGCGTCTGCGCCGGAGTGTTTTGTCCTGGCATGGCTCATGATGCGTCGATCCAGATCGTGGTTATCGAGCAGGGTGACGAGCCTGTTCGCGTTACGGTATCCATTCTTGAGTGGATTGTCATTATCTAACACACCCAACGGCTCTTCATCATTTAACCTTGGGCGGGCGAGCCAATAACGAAGACTTCCGTCGTAAATGAGCGTCGATCGAAGGGCCGTACACAGGGGGAAATCGAATATCGAATCGAAATCGTGGTAGTTTTGATACTGCAAGAGCTTGCCGATGTCCTCTTTGCCTTCAAACAACACTTCACCGATGAGACACACATCAGGATACTCACCGCGAATCTGGGACTTGAAATAATGCCAGAACTTCGGTTCAACGTGTTTGACGGTATCCATGCGGATGTTGGTTACCTTTCCCTTGCTAATCCAATCTTCGATGTTGTTAATAAAGAAGTCGAGCACTTCGGGGTTATCGTGATTGAAATCCGGCAGGCCCGCCAACTGACCTTTGATATCGCCGGAGCCACCGATGTTGAACCAGGTGGCGTCAAACTCTCCCTGCGCCCCGTAGCCCGAATGGTTCACGACCATGTCTAGTACTACCTTCATCCCTGCGGCCTCGCATAAGTCTACAAATTTACCAAACGTGCGCTTGTCCACCGAGTCAGGCAGGCGGGTTCCATCAAGCAGGCGTCCGTCCATTTGCTCGAAGTTGAGCGGCCAGTAGTAATGGTAAGGTTCCGAGGTGTCTAGGTTTTGAATGTTCTCGTAAACCGGCGTCACCCAAATCGTCGTCACGCCAAGCTCAATGAGATAATCGAGCTTCTCGAGAATACCGTCGAGCGTTCCTCCGTGGATGGTCGTGTCCGATGAATCGACAGTCCGCTTGTTCCTGCCGAAGAAGCGATCCGTCACGATGAAGTAAATGATATCATCCTGGGTAACCCGCTTGTTCATATCTTCTCCTTGTTAAAGCTTATTTCTTGACTACTACTGCTAGTAAGTACTGGTAGTAAATATTTAATCATAAGTAAATTGTAATGCTATCCGGAAATAACCTGGTACCATCAAAGTTGAAGTTTAAGCAATAGGCATTGAGAGGAGGACTAAGGCCGAAAAGTGGTGAACCTTAATGATAGAGGATCGGGTTCGTTTGTCTATGCTTTTCAGTTTTTAAGAAAGATGGTGATTGTAATCTTGATAGGTTGTTATAACTAACAAGGCTTCTTGAGATGCCGTTGTTTTCTCTGGTGCCGCCATGCTTGGATAAGTTTGAACAGACTAGCAGAAAAGATGCACGCGCATCCCGAGAAGCCTATTTAATGCCGCCTCAAACCTCGTTTTATAAGACATAACCTCTGGAGACGTTGAGCCATCACGTGGTTTTTTTTATCAAGTGTTGAAGCCGGGCGGCAATTAACTGGTAGGCAAATAATGCTACCGAAAAACTTTTTTGTCAAACGTTAGATGAAAAAACTCCACAAAATTCCGGCACAAATGGCCGAGCCGATAACCCCCGATGAGTTGCATGCCATTCCGTGCATCAGCAAAAAGTTTGTCGGATCCTCTTTTAACCCCGTCAAATGGACCTCCCGGGCGGAGCCGGGTACCGCGGAAACACCGGCAGCGCCCAGCAGGGGATTTATCTTCTCTTTCAGAAATAAATTCATGATTTTGGCAAAAATGACACCGGATGCGGTGGCAATCGAAAAGGCAACGGCACCCAAGAAAAAAATACCTAACGACTTGGGCGTCAAAAACACATCGCCTTGGGTACTGCAACCCACCGTAAAACCGAGAAATATCGTCGCCGTGTCGATGATGGCCGATTGGGCTGTATTGGCCAGGCGATTGACGACACCGCATTCCTTTAAGAAGTTTCCTAAAAATAGCATACCCAGCAAAGGCAGTGCCGTCGGGGCCAGAAAACAGCACAACAGGACCCCTACCACGGGAAATATCATGAGTTCCTTTCTGGAGACTTCCCGGCCGGGCGGCATTCTAATAAGGCGTTCCTGGCGAGTGGTCAACAATCGCATGATCGGCGGCTGAATAACCGGTATGAGCGCCATGTATGAATAGGCCGCAATGGCAATAGGTCCGATGAGGTGCGGCGCCAATTTTGCGGTTAAGAAGATTGATGTCGGCCCGTCGGCGCCTCCGATGATGGCAATCGAGGCGGCTTCCCTGGGAAGAAACCCAAAAAACAATGCCCCCAATAGGGTAAAATATATGCCCATCTGGGCTGCAGCGCCCAAAAGCATTAATTTCGGCTGGGCCAGCAATGATGAAAAATCGGTCATGGCGCCCAGACCCAGAAAGACGATGGAGGGATAGACACCGGTGGTCACACCAAAATAAAGATAGTGCAAAACGCTGTTGGTTTCATAGATGCCAATCCCAAAGCCTTTGAAAAAAGGAACATTTCCGACTAAAATCCCAAAGCCGATGGGAACCAGCAACAGGGGTTCGTATTTTTTGGCTGTTCCAAGATAAAGGAAAATACAGCCGACAAAGATCATGATGATTTGGCGATAGTCTGCTAGGAAATACCCGGTGTTTGAGAGAAATTGGTAGAATAGATCGAACATGGTTTAACCCTTAGTTTGCTTTTTGATTATCCCAGGTGAAGGTGCCGTCCCCTTGAGGGACCAAAACGCCGGCTTGTTGTAAATATTTTAGCGACAGGTGTGGATGGGGAAGGTCCATTTTATTAGATATTTCAAATAGTTGTAATAGATCAAAGGGTTGGTTGAGCTGCTCAACCAAAGGTCTGTAAATGCTGGTTAGGTCCGCTACAGATGGTAGATGGCGTTGTATGGGAACCGGCGCTTTGATCGGTTTCGCTTCTTCGATTTGAGCCTGCTTTTTGTGTCGGTTAAGCAACTCATCCCTTTGTTCCCACAACTTAAGAATTTTGTGGACTTGAGAAATGACAAAGGACAATACCACCAAGCCCAGAAACACAATGGAAGCGCCGACAACCGCCATGGCCCATCCGTTGTTGGCCGTTATGTTTTGAAAACCAAACACTTTGTGCCTCCTTTTTTTCAACCGGGAATATTGGACTCTGAATCCTTTAACCTATATAACAATCTTCGAATCATTAAAAGAATTTATCCATCATAGTATATCGTAAAAGTCAACAAGAAACGCTTGATAAGGAGAAATGTTTTTTTAACGGTCTTTCTTCTTTCTTGACCCCGGGCCGTCATTTATTTATATATAAACGGCACAAATCAGCGATCACCAGCAGAGCATGGCTCAACGGCTCCTTCGAGGAGCCTCCCTCATACCCCCAGCTCTGCTGGTGGTCGCTTATGAGACATCTCATTTCCCATACACTAAAGGAGGTATTCATATGGCTAAAAAGCATTTTTGGGCAATGGCGATCATTTGTTTTTTCAGTACGGTTGCATTTACTCCATCAGGGCCTGTTTTGGCGGCGGAAAAACCAATGATATTCGGTTTGTTGCTGGTTGGCCCATACAATGATCATGGTTGGAGCCAGGCGCACTTTGACGGGGGCAAATATGTTGAAGAAAAATTACCCGGCACCAAAATGATTTATATCGATAAAGTGAATCCGGCCGACCGACCCGGCGTGACTATCCCTCAATTGGTTGATGACATGATTGAAAAAGGGGCCAAGCTGATTATTGCCAACTCCGATGATATGAAAGACGGGACCCGTGAAGCGGCCTTGATGCATCCGGACGTGCATTTCATTCATATATCCGGTGATGATGTGCTGACGGGAAAGGCCTCCAAAAATCTTAGCAACCTGATGGGTCGCATGGAATATGGCAAAATGATGGCGGGTTTCGTTGCGGCGCATACGACGACAACCGGAAAAATCGGCTATCTTGGACCGTTGATCAACGAAGAAACCCGGCGACTGGCGGCATCGGCTTACCTGGGAGCCAAGTATGCCTGGGAAACCGTGCTGAAAAAAGATCCGAAAGATTTGAAGTTTCAGGTGACCTGGATCGGATTCTGGTTTAACATCCCCGGCGTGACGGCCGACCCCACCCAGGTGGCCCAGAATTTCTACAACACCGGTAATGATATCGTTATCTCCGGCATTGACACCACAGAGGCCTTGGTTGTGGCCAAGCAAATGAAACAACAGGGGAAAAATGTTTGGGCCATTCCCTATGATTACCTGGGCGCCTGTGACGGCGCATCCGATGTCTGTCTGGGGGTGCCGTATTTTAATTGGGGTCCGGGATACGTCAAGTACATCAAAGCCGCCATGTCTGGTAATTGGAAATCCGAATGGGATTGGCAGGGACCGGACTGGGGAGATATTAATAATGCGGACACCAGCGCCATCGGTTTTGCAATGGGACCGGCCCTTTCGGAATCAGTTAAAAATGCGTTGACTGCATTTATCAGCGATTTAGGCCAGGGCAAAATCGACCTGTTCAAGGGCCCTTTGAACTACCAGGATGGAAGCACGTTTGTCAAAGCCGGTGAGACGGCCAATGATAAGCAAATCTGGTACATGGGTCAGCTTCTGGAAGGAATGACCGGTCAAAGCAGCGCCAAATAAAAACAATGTGGATAGAGCTTCAAGACATCCACAAACACTATGGACCCGTGAAAGCAAATAATGGGGTCGACCTGAAAATCGACGCCGGCCGCATTCACGGTATTCTGGGCGAAAACGGTGCCGGCAAAAGCACCTTGATGAAAGTTCTGGCGGGTTTCAGTCAGAAAACCAGCGGGTCCATTCTGATAGACGGCAAACCGGTCCACTACCGTAATCCAGCCCAGGCGGTGGCGCTCGGGATCGGGATGCTCTATCAGGATCCACTGGATTTTTCTCTCCTTTCCGTTCTGGACAATTTTATGCTGGGACAAACCAGTGGATTCACCGGGCACAAAAACAATTTTAAAAATGCGTTTCTCCAACTTGCGGAATCCTTCAACTTTTCTTTGCATCCCGAAACCCCGATAAAAATCCTGACCATTGGTGAAAGACAGCAACTTGAGTTATTAAGACTTCTGGCTTTGGGGATTCAGGTCCTGATTTTGGATGAACCGACCACCGGCATCTCCGCTACCCAAAAAGATATTCTTTTTAATTCACTTAAAAAACTGACCGCCGAGGGTAAGAGTGTCCTTTTGGTGTCCCACAAGCTGGAAGATGTGGAAACCCTGTGCGATCAGGTTACCGTCATGCGTCAGGGCAAAGTGACTGGCGACATGGACCAACCTTTCGACCCCAATCGATTGCTGGAAATGATGTTTGGTACTCCGCCGTTGCCGCCGGCCCGTTGCCTGGAAACGCCGGGCAGTGAGATACTCATGATGAAAGGCATTTCAGGGAGCGGCGGACGTACCGGATTAAAGGATTGTGATATTGTTGTCCGTCAGAGTGAGGTTGTTGGTTTGGCGGGCCTGGAGGGAAGCGGTCAGGGGGTGTTTTTACGCATTGCCGGTGGTTTAAAGCAGCCAACCAAAGGGACCATCCAATTATCGGGCCGGAATATGAAAAATCAGGATCATCACGCCTTTAACCGCTGTGGGGTGACATTTATGCCGGCATCGCGCCTGGAAGAGGGTTTGATATCCGGCTTGAGCATCACCGAGCATTTTGCCCTGCAGGCCCAACAACATCGCTTTGTGGTGAAGTGGCAGGCGGCCCATCGTTTGGCCGGCCGACGCATCGAACGTTTTCGAATAAAAGGCTTACCTGATTCCCAGGTAGATGCTTTATCCGGCGGTAACCAGCAGCGACTGCTGCTTTCCTTTTTACCAATGGATCCGGTGTTGCTGCTGCTGGAGAATCCGACCCGGGGCCTGGATATGGAATCCGTGAACTGGGTCTGGCAGCATCTTCAAAAATATTGTCTCAATCAAACGAGTATTATTTTTTCATCCTCCGAGCTCGATGAAATCCTGATGGTAGCGGATCGAATTCTGGTTTTTTTTGATGGACGCATTATCAAAGATGTCAAGTCCGCAGAAACCAATGCATCGAACCTGGGAAAAGCGATCGCAGGGAAAGGGTAAGAGTATTGAATATTGAAGAATGAATATTGAAGATTTAAGGTTTGCCTGCGGCGGATCCATTGTAAAAAGGATCATAAAATTGGCGGAGCGAAGTGACACCCACAAATTTGAGATTTTGATATGGCCGCAAAAAGGCATAAAAAGCACAAAATTAAAATTTCAGGGCTCTTAAGTTCAATGGGTTTCATTGAACAAAAATCGAAATTTTGATTTTTTACAAGTTCATCAAGATTGAATACTTAAGGTCCGCCTGCTGCGGAATAATCATAGAAAAAGATTATAAATATGACGGAGCGAAGCGACATCCACAAATCTTCAATCTTCAATCGACAATCTTCAATAATTTTTGGCCAATTCCGCCACATGCTGCTGACGCTTCTTGCGGTATTTTTTTTCACCACCCTGGTGTTGCTGCTTGCCGGCGCCCCGCCGTTTAGTGCCTACTACTATATTTTAAAAGGATCTTTAGGGTCCTGGAATAAATTTGCCCATGTAACCAAGGCCTGGATACCGCTCACCCTTTGCGGTTGTGGTCTGTTGTTTACCTTCCGAATTGGGTTGTGGAACATCGGTGTTGAAGGCCAGGTCATGATGGGGGCGGTGTTTACCACTGCCCTGCTTCGTTTTGGAACCCAAGGCAACGGCGCCGCTTTTTTTTTGGGTGCATCGATGCTGGCCGGGATGGCGGGGGGTGCGCTTTGGGCTCTGGTCGCCGGTTTTTTAAAAACTAAGGGTGGCGTCAACGAAATATTTGCCGGCCTGGGGCTCAACTTCGTTGCCCAGGGTATCATTCTGTGGCTGATTTTCGGTCCCTGGCGGCGACCGGGGGTGGCATCCATGAGCGGCACCGAGACGTTTCCCGTTAAATTGTGGTTGCCCCATCTGGCCTCTATTCGCCTTTCGCCCCTTGCGCTGGCGCTTGTCGTCGTTTCCCTGATCTTGACCGGGGTGTTGGTGCGTTACACCCGAATTGGTTTGAATTTAAAAGCCATTGGAAACAACCCCAAGGCGGCGTTCCTTTTTAGACTCAAACCCGGCCGCTACATGATTCTTGCCATGATTTTTGCCGGGGGTTTCGCCGGTCTGGCTGGAAGCCTTCAAGTGAGCGGGGTTTACCATCGACTACTGCCTGCCATCTCCAGCAATTACGGTTACCTGGCGCTGCTGGTTGTGATGTTGTCCAACTACAAAATTTGGCTGGTGCCTTTGGTGGCCTTTTTCTTTGCCTGCTTGAATGTCGGCAGTATTCAGTTGCCGATGGTGCTGCAGGTGGATTCATCCTTGAGCGGCGTCATCCAGGGGGCCCTGGTTCTGGCTACCCTGGGTGTGCATGCCTGGCGCGGGCGGTTGGCGCACAGCGCAGAGGGCATAGGGCGCAGGGCATGAGGCAAAGGGTAGGATGACAGATGACGGAGGGCAGATGACAGAAGATGGATGATAGATGACGGATGATAGAAGTCAGAGGACAGAATTTGTTGAACAATGTTTGAACTCAACCTAACCATACTGTTTGCCAGTGTTGTTGCCGGGGCGGCGCCGATTGTGCTGGCGGCGGTGGGCGAGACCATTACAGAGAAAGCGGGTCTCATCAACCTGTCGCTGGACGGTTCTATCTTGCTGAGTGCCATGGCAGCCTTTGCTGTTGCCTTTGAGACCAACAGCCTGATGATGGGATTTGTCTGCGGGGCAATTGTCGGTGCCCTGGTGGCGGCCACCGTGGCGGTGTTCAGCATCTATCTTAATCAGAATCAGGTTGCCGTGGGGTTTGTGTTAACTTTAATGGCCCGGGATCTTGCTTATTTTATCGGCAACCCCTATTCGCGACTGCAGGGGCCGCAGGTATCCCCCCTGCCGATTCCCTTGCTGGGAGAAATTCCATTATTGGGTGATATTTTATTCAACCACAATCTACCCGTGTATCTGAGCCTGTTTATCATCGCAATCAGCTGGTGGTACATCTACCATACCCCCCACGGCCTGAAATTAAGATCCGTGGGCGAACACCCCCGGGCATCTTATGCCAGGGGGATCAATCCCCAGAAGCTGCAGTTGCTGTATGCGGTTTGCGGTGGCTTACTCGTGGGGCTCGCCGGCGCCACCTTTTCCCTGGCCACCAAGCCCGGATGGGGGCGGCCTCAGGGGGCGGAAGGAACCGGCTGGATCGCACTGGCCCTGGTGATTTTCGGGGGCTGGCATCCGGTTAAGGCAGCCGCCGGTGCTTACCTGTTTTCGCTGTTGCAGGTCCTGGGAATTTATTTTCAGGAGTGGTTGCCGTCGGTTCCTTCCCAGGTTTTTCAGGTAGCCCCGTTTCCGCTGATGATATTCACCCTGATCATTATGTCTTTTGCCCAGAAGGAATCCGTTTTAATATGGGCGGAAGGCAAAAGTCGCATCAAATCTCTTCTGGCCTTCTTTTCGGGGATGGCGCCGTCTGCTCTGGGAAAACCGTACCGACCGGATTGATCGATTTATTTCCTTTGTGGCCTATTCAAATCACAAGCTCTGAAAAATTTTTTGTGCTTTTTGTGCTTTTTGTGCCTTTTTGCGGCCATGTCATATTTCACCCATGACCATCGCCAATTGACAAGCTAAACCGCAATATTGCTGCCAATAATGTGATAATAATCACATTTTACGTACCAATAATGTGCATAGATCCACAAAAGTCGGACGAATTGTCTTGACGGCAACTCCGATTCCTGGCAAAGTATTCTATTATGAAAAGAGATATCTATCCGAAATTATTGCAATGGAAATCCTCCTCGCGGAGAAAACCACTCCTTTTACAAGGTGCCCGTCAAACAGGTAAAACGTTCATATTAAAAGAATTCGGCCGCAATGAATACCGAAACACGATTTATTGCAACTTTGAAGAAAATTCCGGTCTTGACCAATTGTTCCAAAATGACTTGAATCCGGATCGAATACTGGCAGACCTTGCCACTTATATGAATTTAGAGATTCGTCCGGAATCTGATCTGGTTCTCTTCGACGAAATACAGATTTCAAATCGGGCCCTGAATTCGCTGAAGTATTTTGCCGAACAACAGGCCGATGTCCACATGGTAGCGGCCGGCTCTCTGCTTGGGTTGAAAATGTCCGGTCCTGGATCCTTTCCGGTAGGGAAGGTGAATTTTCTTCATCTATATCCGATGACCTTTCTGGAATTCCTTACCGCCATGAAGGAATCGAGATACAGAAAGCTGCTTGAAAATGCCGCCTCCTTTGTTCCATTGACGGAAGCGTTTCAT
>JARFPZ010000570.1 GCA_029288035.1 Desulfosarcina sp. | reverse complement strand
TGCTGAGCATATTCTCTTTTGCGATGAAACGCACCGTACTGGGCCTGGCATTGCGAGCCGCTGCATCCCAATTCAGAATGGCGCGCATGGTCGGCATCCCGGCAAACATGATAATTAGTCTGGCATTTGCAATCAGTGGTTTATTTGCCGGCGTCGTTGCCATTCTCTGGTTGGGACGAATCGGGTCGGTGGTGCCGGGCATCGGACTTGAGCCCTTGCTGGTTGCCTTCATCGCAACCGTCATCGGCGGTATGCGGAGTCTTCTGGGAGCGGTCGTCGGTGGATATCTGCTCGCTTTGATAGATGTGAGCTTTAACTACGGGTTATCACAAAATTTACTTGCTTTCAGGGATGCATTTACATTTACATTCGTTATATTAATCCTTCTTTTCCGGCCCTCCGGTTTAATCAAAGGACACGAAGCTGGACAACGAACATAGGACGGCAGGCCTCATGCTGGACAAACAGAACATCGGCACCATTTGCATACTCATCCTGCCCATCGTTGCCCTCGTCGTCATCGCGGAAATGATTGATGTTAGACTGTTCAGCCGGATTGCAACAATCCTTTTGATTAACCTGATTCTTGTACTGGGACTTCAAATATTTACCGGCAATTCCGGCATTCTTTCATTCGCGCATATCGGTTTTATGGGCGTTGGGGCCTATACAACGGCCGTGTTGACCATGCCAGCCCAAATGAAATCTATGGCCCTGCCGGATTTATATATGATTTTAAAATCTGTTGAAATCGATCCGATATTGGGTATCATCGCAGGGGGTGCGGTTGCAGCCATTGTTGCCGCCATCATTTCATATCCGCTTATGCGCCTGTCGGATGCCGCTGCCGTCATTACGTCGTTCGCTGTCCTGGTGATTATGCATACGGTCATGGTGCATTGGAGTGCGGTGACAAATGGTCCCCGAACACTATTCGGCATTGTCAGTGCAACCGACCTTAAGACCGCCGCTATCTCAGCCATCATTGCGGTTATAACAGCCCTCTGGTTCAAGGAATCCCGCACCGGAATCCTATTGCGCGCGACACGGGATGATCTAGTCGCCTCAGGTGCGATTGGCGCTCATATCACCCATCTACGCTGGAAGGCGTTTATCCTCAGTGCGCTCTACGCCGGTATCGGGGGAGGTCTCTGGGCGCACTTCATTACCTCTTTTTCTCCCAATGCGTTTTATTTACGTGAAACGTTCGTCATCCTGGGTATGCTGGTTATCGGCGGTGCAGCAACGGTATCCGGTGCTGTTTTCGGCACATTTGCTGTGACTGCCGCTTTCGAAGGACTGAGATCATTCGAAAATATGATCAATGCCGCTCAAATCCTGACCAGACCGGTGGTAGGCCTGACAGAGATTGTCCTGGCCTGTGCCATGATCGGGATTCTAATTCTAAAACCAGGGGGTATCATTGAAACAAGTGAGATCGGCGAGCTTCCCCCATGGAATAAACTGTTCGGTCAGAAAATTAAATTGAAAGGAGATCTATAATGTCTTGGAAAGAAAAGTATCGCTCTTTTTACTACCAGGGAGCACCCGAACCGGAGGATATCAATTTAAAAGCGGCCGAAACCGCACTCCTCGTGATCGATATTCAAAATAAATACATGAACGACCCGGATGATCCTGAAGAAGGCAAGCGGTGGGCGCCTTTTTTCGAGCGCATGAATTCAATCGTCATCCCCAATACGGTCTCTCTTATCGAAACCTGCCGCAGCAAAGATGTCGAAATTATTTTTGCCCGAATCGCGTGTCTGAAGGAAGACGGTCGTGATCGCTCACTCAGCCAGAAGAAGCCGGGCTGGAATTATTTACTAATGCCTAAAAATACCGAAGAGTCCCAGTTCGTTCCGCAAATCGTTCCGAAGAATGATGAAATTGTTTTCACCAAAACAACCGACAGTGCGCTCACCGGAACCAATATGCGGTTGGTTCTCAGCAACATGGGCATCAAAAATGTCATCGTTGCGGGTATTTTTACGGATCAATGTATCTCTTCCACCGTCCGGAGTTTGGCGGATGAAAGTTTCAATGTCATCACCGTGGAAGATTGTTGTGCCGCCGGTTCCCATGAGCTGCATGAAAAGGAGCTTGAGATTATCAATATGATATATTGTCACGTCGCCTCTTTAGCTGAAACGATCTCTTTTATTCGATGATTTTATTTCCTCGCCCACTGCTGGAATAGGATATGACCATTTTATCTATTTGATGAGGAAAATTCTGCAGGAACGAAGATACGATATCGACGGGCTGCGTGTTCTTGCGATGTTGATGGTCTTCTTATTTCACTGCGCCCGATTCTTTGGCGGCGGGGGGGGGTGGCATCTCAAGAATCCGGGTGAAGAAAGCCTCATTGCAACGCTTTTCGTTGGCCTGCTCGATCTGTGGATAATGCCCCTCTTCTTCCTGCTCTCAGGGGCAGGTTCATGGTACGCACTCGCGTCCAAAACCCCAGGGCAGTACCTTTTAGAGAAAGTCAAGCGTATTCTGATTCCGCTGTAATTGAACTACAACTACGCCAATTTACACCACCCCGGAGGAGAACCCTTCTCATTGATGTACGTGATTTTCAATGCAACCATGGGTATTGCCGGCTGGAGCTGGGTCGCCTTTATGCTGAGCCTGGGAGCGAGGTATCTCAACGTCAAAAACAAGCTCGTCACTTACGGCAACGAGGCCGTGCTGCCCTTTTACATCTTCCATCAGACCATCATCCTTTGCGTCGGTTGGTTCGTGATAGGCTGGAATATGAACATTCTGTCGAAATATTTGATCATTGCCGTGATCTCCTTTATACTGATTATAGTCCTGTATGAGATGCTTGTCAGACCTTTCAACGTGATGCGTTTTCTCTTCGGCATGCGGCCAAAGAGGAAGCCAGCAGCACCGCCTGCCGCACCTCCGGTGGGGTTTGCGACGTGATTGTCAACGACCAGCCCGAATTGATTGCGACAGGGTTTGACAGGGATTATGACAACATTCGTGAAGTTACTAAATTAATGAAAGAACTATCCCAGCCAAAGTAAGTATTTACATTTTTTATTTCCATATTTATGCCTTGTCACTACGGAAGACCAATTATGTTAAGAATCTGGTTAGCGGAACGAATGAAATTTCCCAAGGCAATTTAGATTATAGAATTAAAGTAAACTCTCAGGACGAAATCGGTGAACTATCAAGATCCTTTAACCTCATGGCTGATAACTTACAGATGGAATTATCGGAACGCAAACAGGCCCAAGAAGAGTTAAAAAAGAACCGTGATCACCTCGAAGAATTAGTGAAAAAACGAACTGCCAAGCTGGTGAAAGCAAACAGGGAAATGGAACAGGAAATGGAGGACCGCAAGCAGGCCGAAGAGGCACTAAAGGAGAGTGAAGAAAAGCTCGCAAGAGCCGAAAAGATGAAAGCCTTAGGGCTGCTGGCAGGTGGTGTGGCCCACGACTTGAACAATGTTCTGTCAGGGATTGTCAGCTATCCAGATCTAATTTTGCTGGATTTACCTGAAGACAGCAAACTCAGGAAACCCATTGAAACAATGCGGGAGTCCGGACATAGATCCGCTGCTATCGTCCAGGATCTGTTGACCGTGGCAAGGGGCGTGGCAACTACAAGAAAACCACTGCACTTAAATGAAATAATCAGAGACTATCTAATTTCTCCGGAGTATAGAAAGCTTGCTAAGTTTAATCCTTCAGTGACCATCAGAACCAACACCGATGCCGAGTTGCTTAACATAATGGGTTCCAAGGTTCATATTAGAAAGGTGTTGATGAATCTCGTGTCAAACGCCTCGGAAGCTATCGAGGGCATCGGTAATGTTACCATATCGACCATGAACCGTTATGTAGACAGACCATTAAGGGGATATGATGATGTAAATGTAGGTGAATTTGCTGTTTTGGCTGTATCGGACGATGGTTCGGGAATATCATCAGGTGACCTTGAGAGGATATTCGAGCCGTTCTGCACAAAGAAGGTAATGGGCAGAAGCGGTACCGGATTAGGTCTGGCCGTGGTCTGGAACGTTGTACAAGATCATAAAGGCTATATAGATGTGACAACTGGCAAGAACGGGACAACATTTGAGTTGTACTTTCCAATAACAAGGGAAGAACCATCGGATCATCACCTGTCCATACGCATCAAAGACTACCAGGGAAACGGAGAGACAATTCTGATAGTTGATGATGTGAGAAGCCAGAGGGATATATCCTCTCAGATGTTGGATACTCTTGGCTATAAAACTGAAGCCGTATCCAATGGAGAGGAGGCCGTTGAATATCTAAAAGAAAATACAGTGGATTTAATATTGCTTGATATGATTATGGACCCGGGGATAAATGGTCGTGAGACCTACGAGAGGATAGTAAAGATTCACCCCAATCAAAAGGCTATTATTGTCAGTGGGTTCGCTGAAACAGATGAGGTGAAGGCCGCACAAAAATTAGGTGCCGGTCAATATATAAAGAAGCCGATCACGTTAGAAAGGATAGGACTTGCTGTTAAAAAAGTGTTGGAGAGTTAGCAAATTTCGACCCTCATTCTCAATTTAGGACGAAACAACCCATGAAAGATCCGGCGACCGCCGGTGTCAATCGCTAACTTCCTGAAATGCATAACCGGTGCGAAGCACAAGATTTTCCTGGAAAGATTTGCCATAAACCATAAGACCGATGGGAAGCCCCTGTTTGGTAAATCCGCACGGAACACTCAAACCGCACATATTTAGGATGTTGCCGATGGCGGTGTTGCGCAAGTAGCTGAGTTTTCGCTCCGTATAGGTTTCCACATCGGCATCAATTTCGGCCGTCGGCAAGGCCGGGATGGCAGTGGCCGGAACGAGCAAAGCCTCCACGCCCTTTAATATTGAAGGACACGGATAAACACCGACTACACAGATCATCCTATATATTCAACTTTTAAGGAAGGCATTCTGCTTTTGATAATCTGGAAGTGGGTTTTATCCTCGGTATAGAGCGATGCACATACATTTCATTCAAAAACCTCATAAACCACAGACCCTTTTCCTCCAATGAGATCGTGAGCCTTAATAATCTCATCATCTATCATTACCATTTCCAAAGCTTTATTGACTGCCGCTTTTTCAGTTTTTACACCAAAGATCATACGTGCTCGGTCAAGGTAGTCTTGGTCTAATTCGATTGTCTTTTTCACTAACTTACCCATGAGCTTCTCTCCCAGAAAACCATATTTTTTTTCATTTCATATGGTTGCAATAGAAAGATCAAGGGAAAAGTTTCTGGGACTTCTAAACGTGTTACTTGTAAATATATTGTTCGTTTAAACGTAGCGATACTAAAACGATACCCAAAAGCGGACAATCTTCCTCAGCCGGCAATGTCATTTTCAGTCCATGAAAGATCTGGCGTCTGCCGGTGCCAATCGGTAACTTCCTGAAATGCGTAACCGGCACGAAGCACAACATTTTCCTGGAAAGGCTTGGCATAAATCATGAGACCGATGGGAAGCCCCTGCTTGGTAAATCCGCACGGGACACTCAAACCGCACATATTTAAGATGTTGCCGATGGCGGTGTTGCGCAAATAGCTGAGGTTTCGCTCCGTATAGGTTTCCACATCAGCATCAATTTCGGCGGTCGGCGAGGCCGGGATGGCAGTGGTCGGGACGAGCAAGGCGTCCACGTTTTTCAAGGATTCAACGGCCTTGACCCGCAGGTTCTTCCAAGCGAGATTGTTTTGCAGATATTCGCTGGTCTCAACCGCTTTGCCCTTGATCATGCGATGGGCCACAATCGGATCCAAGCGGTCGAAATGGTCTTCCAACCATTTTTTGTTGAGTGTATAGGCCTCCGCCACGATAATCAATCCTTTGGCGTTAAGCTGGCGGGCCTGTTGGGCTTCAGGAAATTCGATGCTGCTGACCTTGGCCCCCAGATCTTCAAACACCCGGCCGCATTCCCGCACGGCTTTTTCAGTTTCAGGGTCGGCATCCTCCCAGAAGACGCTTTCGGCAAAGGCCAGCCGCATTCCTCGCACGCCGTCTTTTAGATCGTGCAGTACGTCATGAGTCGTCCGGCCCCAGGTGGTTTCGTCGTTCTCATCGATGCCCTCAAGGTACTGGTAGACGAGAGCGGCATCTTCCACCGAGCGTGTCAGGGGACCGACCGAATCCAGACTCCAACTCAAGGGATATATGCCCCCACGTCCGATCCGACCGACTGTCGACTTCAAACCCGCCGTGCCGCAAAGCGAGGCAGGGATGCGCACGGATCCGCCGGTATCGGATCCCAGGGCGAGGGGTGTCATTCCGGCGGCGACGGCCACTGCCGACCCGCTGCTGGACCCCCCCGGGACATGAGGAATTTGGCTCCAGGGATTGTGAGGGGTACCGTGATCGTGATTGATTCCTACGCCGCCGTAGGCAAACTGGACCGTGTTGGTTTTGCCCAGCAGAATCATTCCGGCCCGGTTAAGCCTGGAAACCGCATGGGAATCAGCGGCGGCAATATTGTTATCGAGGAGACTTGCTCCGGCAGTCGTCGGCAAGCCCTTGACGTCAAATAAATCTTTAACGACGTAGGGAATGCCGTGCAAAATACCCGGATCTTTTCCATCTCTTATTTGCTTGTCCGCTGCGGCGGCCTGTTCCAGGGCGCGTTCAGGACATGTCAACCTGAAGGCATTTAATTGGCCATCCAGTCTACCGATGCGGTCCAGTAAGCTTTGCACCAGCTGGGTTGACGTCATGTCACCCTTGCGGATACCGTCGGCAAGGTCGGTGATGGATCTATAGTGCAAAGGAAGTCTATCCATAGCTGTGTTTCCTTATAGGGTTCAAGGTTCAGGGTTCAAGGTCAGGGTTCAACATTAGAATATCAATGGGCGAAAGACGAAAGATTGATTCGCTGCGCTATATCTTTTTTGTTAAACAGGCAGAATTCCGATTCCCTTCGTCATTCGTCACTCGTCATTCGTCTTTGTCCTTCGCCTTAGACAGCATCGCTCCAAGCTGGATCGCCTCGATCATGGATTGCGGATTGGCCCGGCCCTCACCGGCTTTGCCGAATGCGGTTCCGTGATCGACCGAGGTGCGGACAATCGGGAGTCCCAAAGTGATGTTGACCCCCGACATCTCCCCCCATTGGCCGGTTTTCTCATCATACTGAAACCCGAGAAACTTCATCGGGATATGCCCCTGATCATGGTACATGACCACCACGGCATCATACATACCGCCTTTCATCTTCGAAAAAACCGTATCCGCCGGAACCGGCCCCTCGACATCATACCCTTTGCGGCGGGCGGACGCCACCGCCGGCAGAATTTCCGCATCGTCCTCTTGGCCGAACATGCCGCCCTCTCCGCAATGCGGATTCAATCCTGCCACCCCAATGCGCGGCCGGGATACGCCAAAATTTTGCAAAGCATCCCAGGTCAGATCGATGACTCGCATAACCCGATCTTTTTTAACCCGATCACAGGCCTCTCGCAGGCTGACATGGGTGGAAACGTGGGTGACGCGAAAGTTGCCGTGGGTCAGCATCATAGAGTAGTCCCGGGTACCGGTCAGGGTGGCGTAAATCTCGGTGTGTCCGGCATATTGATGCCCGGCAGCATGAATGGCAGCCTTATTGATCGGGCCGGTAACCGTTCCGTCAATTTTTTTTTCCATGGCCAGTTCAATGACTTTGGTCACGTATTCAAAGGAAGCCCTACCCTGCTCGGAGGTCACTTCCTTGTAACGCAAGCGATCCAGCGGCATGTTTTTTAAATCCAGAATATCCATGATGCCGTGCGCACCACGGGCATCCTGTATGCTACCGACCGGATTGAGGGTTAACTTTAGATCGGTGAATCTCAAAACATCTTCCATGACCCGATAATCGCCCACCACAACCGGCCGGGACAGCTCATAGATTTCCTTTTTATTTAAGGCCTTGGCCGTAATCTCCGGTCCGATCCCCCCGGGATCGCCGATGGTAATACCTGTCTCTTATACACATCTCCGAGCCCACGAGACTGTGTTA
>JARFPZ010000525.1 GCA_029288035.1 Desulfosarcina sp. | reverse complement strand
CAGATCGGATTCGGGCCAGTAAACGCAGGCTTTTAATTTTCCGTCCGGGGTTATCCGAATACTGTGCCCGCCGCAGGGAGCGCCCTTCAGACCGTTGAGACCCAAAAATGTGTTTACCAGAGGCTCCGTTACGGAGATGATCTCACTTTGTTCAAAAAGGATTTTAAAGGCTTCCCAGTACTGTTCAAAATTTGGACTAAACTCCTCAGTATACATGGGTTGATAGACATTGACGCGAAAATCAGATCCAAAGGAGGCGGCAAGTCCGGCAATCCGCGCCAGATCTTTATAATTTATGTTCATCAAGACCGCTAATATGGACACCCGGATGCCCAGACCCCGGCATCGTTCAATACCCTCCATCACCGTTTTCCAATTCCCATCACCGCGAAATTTGTCCTGCCGGGCCTGATCCGGAAAATCCACGGAAAATTCCACGTCGCCGAAATATTTGAGCATTTCGTCGGGCGTAATGGAGAGCGTGTAGCCGTTGGAAGCCAAGGTGAGTTTTATCCGGCGGTTATGCAGGTAATCCAGAATATTGAAATATTCAGGGTTCAAGCCGTTCTCGCCGGTGCCAAAACCGATAGAACTGATTTCGAGATTTTCGCAAGTCTTTTGAATGTCGCTCAGCGTCAAATTGTATATGTGATCCTGATCGCGATAACAGTGTGCACAGTGCAAATTACAGTCGCTTGTCAGGCCAACTCCCAATGCAAACATGTTTCGACTCCTTTGAGGTGACGCTATGATACTCTTTTTCCATAGCCATGCATGACCGAAAGGAAAAAGACATAGAAAAAGCCCAAACTATAAATAAGCAGAAAGGGGCTCACAAGATATTTACTGAAAAAAAGAAACAGTGTGAGTCCGGACAATGAGTAGAGCCCCAGAAAAAATTCGAGTATTGATATCGTGTTTAAAGGGATTGAATAATGTTTGCTTTTCCAGCTGTCCTCTCTTTTTTTGATGCCATATTTGGGCGTGCGGATAAAACCGCTTTCAATATTTAAAAATGCTTCCAGAACGGCTCTGGTGTTGTTCACCGCAATTCCGGTACCAAGGCACATCAAAAAAGGCAGGACCTTGATGCGGCTTTTCCAATCTTTATAAAGAACTCTTTGTGAGAACACGTACATCGAAGACGGCCCGCAGGTCGCCAGGCAGAGCAGGGTGAAGATCATGATCGGATAAGCGAGACTATCAAAAAACCATTGTGAATACAGCATTGGTATAGAGGTCAGCACTACCAGAAGCATCATGGGATGGACCATATAATGGGTTAAATGCATAAACGCCTGAAATTTAACCAAAAGCGAAAGGTCTGATCTGAACAGCCGGCCGAGATTTTTTTTGGCGGTTTGAATCGATCCCTTGGCCCAGCGATGCTGCTGGGATTTAAAGGCATTAATCGTAACCGGAATCTCCGCCGGGCAGACGACATCCGATACAAATTTTAATTTCCAACCTTTAAGTTGGGCTCGGTAACTCAGATCCAGATCCTCGGTAAGGGTGTCGGCCTGCCATCCCCCGGCATCTTCGATGGTTGTTTTGCGCCAAATGCCGGCGGTTCCATTGAAATTCATAAAAAAACCGCTCCATGCGCGGGCCGCTTGCTCCACACCAAAGTGTCCGTCGATTCCCATTGATTGAGCTTTCGTCAGCAGCGAGTAGTCACTGTTGATATGTCCCCAGCGGGCTTGGAGCATGCCGATTTCAGGGTGGGCGAAATAGGGAATCGTTTCCTTTAAAAAGCTTGGGTGTGGAATAAAATCAGCATCAAATATAGCCACAAGTTCTCCTTTGGCGGTTTTGAGACCTTCTTTGAGGGCACCGGCTTTAAAACCGATGCGATCATCGCGGTGAATATAGCCGATATCAAAGCCCTGCCGTCTCATTTCTGCGATCGCAGTCTTGGCTATGTCAGCGGTATCATCGGTGGAGTCATCCAGAATCTGAATTTCAAGCAGCTCTTTGGGGTAATCAAACCGGCAAACAGATTGAATCAGCCGTTTGACCACATAACGTTCATTGAATACAGGCAACTGAATGGTCACTGAAGGCCAGTCTGCTGGGGATACTTTCCGAAAAAACGCCTCTTTGATCTCCTGATGCTGTTTGCGGGCTTTGGGACTTTTAAAAAAGTAAAATATCATCAACAAGTAGCAATTCATGCCATAGATGAATAGAGACACCAATGCCAGCAGATATATTATTAGGCAGGCGTATTGGATATTATCCGTCATCATTGATGCTTAGACTTCGATAAATGGCAAAACTTACTGGATTAATGTCAGATAGCTAAAGCGAAGGAGATCAAAGACCGGTGATTCGCCGATCCAGCTTGTCCTGCTGTTAGCCGGCCAGATTTCGACGGTGTCTGATAGTATCGATGCGCAATGGTCGTGACATATAGTATGCGAACCATGATTTTAATCTATTATCAGGCGAAGCTTCGGAAAGGTTGTTTCTCTCAATCCTTTTTTTGTGGTCATGACGTCCATTTGCCCCCTTGACGTCATTCCGAGTCCCCCCGGGATGCACCGACTCGTATTTTGGTTATCCTATCGGCTGGGAAATATCAAATGAATAATTTTAGATCTCGTTATTAGTTACCAAAAAATTGCGGCGAGCCCTTATGTAACAAGGAACTTAGTAAGAGTTGGACATTCAAGCATCTTGTTTCACTTTCCGTGCAAATATCGTTATCATCCCATTTGCAGTATCGACCTCTTCAACCTGAAAGCCAGCTTTTGACAGGTGTTCTCTTACCCATTGGGAAGAAATACGTAATTTTCTGAAATAACTATTTTTCATTTTCCATTGGTCATCCGTCTTTTCATATACAATATCATGTACCTTAACATGGTTTTTTTCATATTCCAGAAAGCACGTAAAAATTCTTTTTGAATCACTTCTGACCGGTATGAAACGATCCAGTTGGGTCAATTCGACCGTCATGTCTCTAAAACCCAGGATCAAAAGGCCCCCTTGCGCCAATGCCCCATAAACCCGATGAATGAGTTCTTTGACGTCCGCCAGGACTTTCAGATGGGTGAGGGTATCGCCCATGCAGACAATGAGTTCAATTTTTTCAGGGCTGTATTCGGTAAAATTCAGAAGATCAGCCTGAACCGTTCTGATGGGTAACTTGCCGGCAGTTTGTTTCAGTTGCGCCAAAAGTTCGCTACTGACATCAATCGCGGTGACCTCAAAGCCTGCCTCTGCCAGGGGGATCGTCTGAAAACCGGCTCCGCTTCCTAAATCCACTGCAGCAGCCGAAAGTGCCGGCCGAATACCGTGATCTCGAAAAAATGCTCGATTTTCTTTTAATTTTAAATCAGATCCGCCACACATCCATGAATAGCAAGACGCCAGCAGACTGTCATAGTGTTCCTTGACACTTGCCATGGGATTCTTTCCTGCGATTAGATTTGCAGGACATAGCACCAAATTTTCAAATTGCAGCACTCAAATTCCAAACAAATATCTTCAAAAATGATGCAGTTCGGAGGTTTTGGCGCCTGTCGTATGTTTGGGCTTAATATAATACGAAGCGACAGTCAGGGCAAGAGGGGTATTCGGAGCGGTTGGGGTATCGGCAGGCTAAATTAAAGAGGGAGGAGAATTTCGTATTCGGATGCGGAAGAGCCGGTCGATATTGTAAATTGCGCCGTCTTGTTCCGGCAGCAACCAGGTCCAGTTAACTGGTGCCAGCATCAAGTGCAGAGGAGGTTACAGACCTCGTTTTCTACCAATATAATTACGAGGTCTGCTTTAAGCAAGATCACTTCGGAAGGGCTACTCGCCGCCGCCGTATTTGAAAGAAAGGTTCACTCGGGCGCGATAAGATGCCACTTTGCCATCTTCCACTTTCATGTCGAGCTTGGCAATCTCCGCAACCCTCAAGTCGCGAAGGGATTGGCTGGCTCTTTCGACCGCGTTTTTTGCAGCTTCTTCCCAGGAAGTATCGCTGCTTCCCACCAGTTGAATAACTTTGTAAACACTATCAGCCATTTTTACCTCCTTTCCTGTGCGCCGGGATATCAACGCAATTGGGGTTCCAATTCCGGCAGCGTTTGGTTGTTGTTTTTCCGACCGCTGCCACCAAGTGGTTCTGAGTATGCCGATATATTATGTTGAAGCAATTAGGAGATGTTGACCTTATCAGCTAACCTAAACAAAGAAATGAACAAAGTCAAGGCTGAAAATTTAACCAAGAGATTTTTGAAATGAATTTGTCTCTTGATTATGTTTTGAATTATCTATATTAATTTGCAAAGGAAAAGCTGGATGGAATCAGAAATCTCGATAAGAAAATCGGTATCGGACCTTTCGATCAATATCGACGCCGTATGCCGCCTGATTGCAAAAACCCAATTGCCCAGCGGCGAGATCCCGTGGTGTGAGGGGCAAAAAACCGATCCCTGGGATCACATTGAATCTGCTATGGGGCTTAGTACCGGCGGCTATCTATGCGAGGCTCGGCAGGCATTTGAATGGTCGGCACGAATGCAGCTCGAGGATGGCTGCTGGTATTCGGCATACATGCGGGGTGCACCTGAAGACACGACCCGGGATGCCAACCTGTCCTCATACATTGCCGTGGGTGTATTGCATTACTATCTCATCACCGCAGATGTTGATTTTATGGATCGCATGTGGCCGACCGTGTCGGCAGCCATTGATTTTGCCTTGCATCTTCAAACTCTTGAAGGTGAGATCCACTGGGCCATCAGCCCTGAAGGTCGGGTGGATCCAATGGCGCTGTTAACCGGGTCGAGCTCTATTTACATGAGCCTAAAATGCGCGCTGGCCATCGCTCAGATACTCGGACGTCCCGCACCAAAATGGAGAAACGCCCTTATCAAGTTAGGAGATGCCATCCGGTATAAACCCCATCTGTTCAACATCGCCAAATCCCGATATTCGATGTACTGGTTTTACCCGATTCTTGTCGGTGCCTTAACCGGCGCCGATGCACAAAAGCGAATCGATAGATACTGGGGCAAATATATGATCGAAGAACGGGGGGTTCGGTGCGTTTCCGACGAACCGTGGGTGACACTCGCAGAGACATCCGAATTGGTTATTGCGCTGGCGGCAATGGGAAACCGTGAACTTGCTAAAATAATATTTAGCTGGATTGCCGATCGACGGTATGATGACGGCTCCTATTGGTGCGGTTTCACTTTTCCCGAGATGATCATCTGGCCTGAAGATAAACTCACCTGGACCAACGCCGCGGCCCTTATGGCGGCTGACGCCATTTACGATCTTACACCAGCCGGCCAATTGTTCAGCCATGAATTTTGGAAGGGCTTTGATTTTAAATAATTAAGAGCAATTCCGCTTTATATCCAGTTGACATTCACCCTCAAAGATAATTCGTTATTAACGAACCGTTAAAGACGTATGATAAGGTGTGTTCATGGAAAATCCGTTTAAGTATGGCGGTGTGGTGCGGGGGCCTTACTTTACCGACCGCAAAAGCGAAACAGATGAGCTAAAACGCGCGATGGAAAACCTAAATCGCGTGTTTTTGGTTTCGCCCCGCCGGTTTGGCAAAACCTTATCGGTCCGTCATTATCAATCAAAGCGTCTCTCCATCGGGGCCCCATTGGGGCCATTGGGGCCATTGGGGCCATTGGGGTCAAGTCTACGTTTGACTCTTGTCAAAAAATGCCAAAAGTCAAACGTAGACTTGACCCTCATTGTTCTCTCATTGTTCTGGACACAAACATCTTAGTTTATGCATACAATTCACATGAACCCCATAAGCAAAGCAAGGCCCAGGAGTTGATAACCGATGGCATCGAAAAGGAGACCTTTTTTTATCAGTGCAAGTGTTAGGTGAGTTTTTCAATGTAGTAACTCGAAACATCCCTCAACCCATGACACCTAGCGAAGTAAAGGAGATCATTAGTACAATCAGTATCCTGCCTGTTCAAGAGATAGATCTGACGATGGTGAACCGGGCAATTGACACCCATAAAATGTATCAGATCTCATACTGGGATGCCTTAATTGTTTCAGCAGCAGAGCAGGATGCGCGATGATCCTTTCCGAAGATTTTAGCGATGGCCAAACTTATCACAATATTGTGGTTCGTAACCCATTCACCGAGAAACTTTGCCCTTGAAGTATTGGGGACATAAAAAAAACGAAAATATTATAACGGATTCGATACCGTTAATGCTGTATTTATCTTTAAGCTCAGCTAAGTTGAGCTGGCTCACTTTTTGGGCACTGTTTGGACAAAGGCACCGTATTTATTTAATTCTTCCAAACGGCAGCTCCAAACCAGCTTTCCGTCATGGACGGTGATGTCCGGACAACAATCGCACATATCCTGCCTGCCATCGGTCTCAAAATTCACCGGTTGAATTATCATAAGGCTTTGGATATAGGCCGGCTTTAAAATTGAGCCGGGATTCCTGATGGTATGCCCCAGCAGCTTGAAGAAAATTGACCTCATTTTCCGATCTACCAGCCCCCCGAAAAATGCCGCCATTTTTCCCCTGGCAATACTCTTGGGGTCGGCATAGGCCAAATAGGTGCCCGATAACAGGTGCGTGACGGTTTGGATGAGCTCCATAAATTTGGGCGAAAAATATCCCAAAATATCCCTATTTAGAACCACACGATTGGCCAGCAGCCATTTCAAGGAGCTGGGATCGGCAGTGCCGTTTAAATAGGCACAGGGCTTATATTGTGGATCGGCCTGACGTATTTTTGCAACCGCATCCGCCGCCATAAGGGTATGGGAGCCTCCCCAATCCGTATCTTTGTACGTGTCTTCGATTGCAATTATTTCCCCCTCAACGAAAAAGTCAAAATCTCCACTGATCTCCGGCGACCGAAATAAAATAAAAACCATGGTATGCACGATATCGGCATGCTGCTGCGCCCAGCTGACCATGCCGGGAATCTCATCAATGGTTTTATCTGATATCGTTGCATTGAACGAACAGGCAATTCCGCCGACCTTTGCCAGCATTTGGGCGTAATGCAGTCTGAGATCATTTAGCTGGTTTTCGGTTTCGGCAGTTACTTTGGGACGTTTTTGGCTGGTGTCGATATGGATGGTAAAACCGTAGACACCCGCTTTTTTTAGATCTCTGAGCAAGGTCTCATCGAGTGCCAGACCATTGGTATTGACAATGGGTTTCCAGCCCATTTCCTTTATTATTTTTACCAAATCGACGATTTGGGGATAAACGAGGGGATCGCCGCCTGCAATACTCATGCAGTCGCTTTTGCGCAGTTTTTTAAAAACTTCCAAGTCCGCCTTTACCTCGTCCAGGGTTTTGTGACCCGGCCCCCGGGGATCTCGGTAACAGCCCTCACAACGCAGGTTGCAGTCGGTGGTGGGTTCCAACCAGGATATGCCATTGTCAGCGTAATTCCATGGCAGGCGATAATATTCGAGATGGTTTAACGGTTTCAAAATTATTTCCTCCTTGAGTCCCCAGAATCCGACGATTAAGGTTATAATATGATTCTATATATTCCTATCACTTTGACAGAAATTTAAACTTCATTTTCATTCTTTGTGCTTTCGTGCCATAGTGGCTGTAATTCTGCTGAATTTGGCATGTTTCCGATGTTGTTTATTTATGGAAAAAAATGCGACAATCCCACTAAAGATCAGAAACAAGTGCGCGATATTTTCAAGGACTTTCTCCAATGCAACGTGTACATTCGCTTCATTGGGCAGCAGGGCTAAATGGTCTATTGAAAAAACTCTTCGTGAGATTAATATCGAAAAGAAATAAGTAAAAGCGGTTCCGGTCAGACTGATCTGGAATAATTTTGCTTGCCTGATACTTGTCCAAAATTGGTTTTTGCGGAGCAATGCCCAGATCAAACATAGGCCGGCTACTATAACCACTGCATTATCAGTGACGACAAAGTGCAATTCGCGACAAAGAAAGTTCATAGACATGACAGCTAGGATATAGTCAATCTCCATCCGGTAGAAAACCGCACGCATCAGAAAAAGTGCGGTCGCAACACCCATCAAACCGATGGCTATTTGTTCATGATACTTTTTCAGAACTAACGCCTGATAACCATACGCTTCAGCCCAATATACAAAAAGCATCCCCAAAATCCCCGGAAAAAAAAACCAGATTCCTTTGAGGGAAAATAACAGCCTTAGCCAGCTGTAGAGAATCGGTAACTGTTTATCATCCGCTTTCCGCAATATCGATTTTGTTCCTTTCAGTCTAATAGCCAATAACCAACAACTAATAACTGTGGCTTTACTTCTGACATTCCCATCCTCTCACCTTCTCTTTTCCCCCCTTCCACCATATCAACTTCTCACCCTCTCACCTTCACCTTTTCCCGCTATGACTGAACAAACTCTGAGGTTACAATAACGAAATCTCTGTCTGATCGGGTATCCGGGCCTGCGGCAAGATCCGTGATCATCAGCGACATGCCGGGATGCATCGACCCAAGTGCCTGTTCGACAAAGGCAGGGTCGAATGTGATTCGATCAAGGGTTGCCCTATCCGTGGACCGCACTGCAGCCGTCGAATCGGCATGGCGAATCGACGTTGCACTCCAGGTCGGATGCTGACCCTCAAGCGTTTTTAACACCAGGACATGGGTGCCCAGGGGTTGGTCGGGATTTGCAATGGTGATCGGTTTCTGATTAACGATGTCACCGTCTTTTAGTAAGTAGGATTTTCGATCCGAGCCGCTGACCACCACCGAGGCAACCGGCACACGATCCGGGTGGTTTCCGGCCGCGGGGGGCACGGCCTTGTGCTTCTTTTGACTTTCCCGGGCACGTTCCTGGGCAATCATCTGGTCGGCATCACCATTGAGAATAATACCCAGATGCACGACGTCAGCCGGGGCCGAAGCATCGTCTGCAATAATCACCGCCGTGCCCAGGTGAGTAATTTCGAACAGCTTGGCGGAAAATTCCAGGGGCAGATGAACACAGCCGTGGGAACTTGGATAGCCGGGTAAACCACCCGCATGCAGAAAAACCCCGCCCCAGGTTAAGCGCTGCGAATTCGGCATGGATGCGTTATTGTAAATGTTGGAATGATGATTCTTATCTTTCTGAAGGATCACGAATACGCCTGTCGGCGTGCGGTGCCCCTTACGTCCGGTGGATACCGTGGTAACCCCGATCTCTAGACCGTTGCGATAGACATGCGCTATCTGTTCCGGCAACGACACCAGTATGGCAACCGGCCCTTCCGGCGATAGCTGGGGCTCCCACACGTACTCACCGGGCTTCAGCTTTTCACCGGGTTTCAGAAAGTGACTGGCCGGCTTGGCTGCCCACAGGGGCCGGCATAGTCCCAGGATCGTTGTAGCGGTGATACCTTGCAGTAATTGCCGTCTCGATATCATTGTTCAGTTCTCCTTTCTATCAATATCTGATAATGGGGTGTTTTCAAAGAAGCGGGCTGGCAAGCCGCGCCAGATTTTCGATAAAACGCTTCTTGTCCGACCGCTGCTGCCAGGTTTGCAAATCCACCGCTATTAAGTTTTCGATATACTCATCTTGCAATGCCATTAGCCGTTCTGCGCAATCCGGGTCATACACGCCCAGGGTCACCTCGAAATCCAGCCAGAAACTGCGAACATCCAGGTTGACCGAGCCTTACAGCGCAACTTGCCGGTCCACCACAACGCTTTTGGTGTGCAGCAGCCCGCCTTTAAATCCGAAAATTCGGATTGCGGCGGCCAGCATATCATCGAAGTAGGACCGACAGGTCTAGTGCACCAGCCGGGAATCGTTGCGTTCCGGCATAATGACCGTCACCTTGACACCGCGATCGGCCGCCGTCAACAGGGCCGTACTGACCGCTTCATCGGGCACGAAATAGGGCGTGGTCATAGCAATTTCATCCTGGGCGCAGTAGATGGACATCAGCAGCAGTTGATAAATACTGCTGCCGGTCGTCCCCGGGCCCGAAGGGATCACCTGCACGTCCGTCTCACCTGCCCGCAAGTCGGCACCGGGATCTCCGCTTTCTCCCTGCGCGTCCAGATCGCAGCCGGTCTCCACTTCCCAGTCCCACCTGAAAAGAGCGTTCAGCGCCAGGACCCCCGGACCCTCGAGGCGCACCATCGCGTCGACCCATTCCCCCACGCCGGCATCCTGTTTGAAAAGCCGCCGGGGATCTACCAGGTTGAAACTGCCGGTACAGGCGGCCGTATCATCGATGACGACGATTTTTCGATGCAGCCGCAAATCCGGTCGTACCTTGAAAACACCGATCGAGCTGACCGGCAGGATAAAGGCCACTTCGACGCCGCCGGCCTTGAGCTGTTCCGGTGGCAAATTCTGCAGCCAGCGGTCATAACGCGCCTTAATGACCTGAGACCGTGTCGTAGATTTTTGTCCCAGACGCTTCTCACCCAAAACCAGGTAGGCAATTGCGCCCACCAGCGGCAAGAAGAAGACCAATAT
>JARFPZ010000516.1 GCA_029288035.1 Desulfosarcina sp. | reverse complement strand
CGAGAGGTGTTTGTAATGTCAAAGCGAACCAATTCAAAGGGCTATCATCCACCCGAAATCACCGATAGCTCGCTATGTGCCGACTGTGGATTATGTGCTCTGCTCTGTCCCGATTTTGCAATTTATGTTGAAAGCAGCGATATGCCCGAGAACGACAACGGGCAAACCAAATAACGGGATCCAGGTGAAATGATGAGCGACCAGGGTCTTTTGACCGGAGAACATTTCCTGATGGGAGATTATGCAGCCGCTGAAGGCGCGATTCTGGCTGGTTGCCGTTTCTTTGCCGGCTACCCCATCACGCCCGCGACAGAGGTTGCTGAACGCATGTCGACCCGCCTGCCCCAGGTCGATGGTATCTACATCCAAATGGAAGATGAACTGGCCTCTATGAATGCGATCCTGGGTGCCTCATGGGCCGGCGCAAAAGCCATGACCTCCACCAGCGGCCCTGGATTTTCACTCATGATGGAAAATCTCGGGCTGGGCATCATGTTGGAAACCCCGTGCGTCGTGGTCAACGTGCAACGCGGAGGACCCTCCACCGGCCTACCCACCTTGGTCGGTCAGCAGGATATGATGCAGGCCCGATGGGGCTCCCATGGCGATTATGAAATTATCGCCCTATCGCCCGATTCACCTCAGGAGCTTTTCGATCTGACCCTGCGCGCCTTTAACTTGGCTGAAAAATTCCGAACGCCGGTTTTGGTGATGACAGACGCCGAAGTCGGTCACATGACGGAAAAAGTTGTGATCCCATCGCCTGAAGAGGTCGAAATCATCAATCGCGCCAAGGTAAAAAAAGGAGATATGGAACCGAGTCATTTCCGGATTTACCGCGACACAGACAACGCAACGGACGTTGTTTCCCCCATGGCGATTGCCGGCGAGGGGTATCGCTATCACGTCACCGGCCTCACCCACGATGAGCTTGGCTATCCGGCCATGAATGCCGACGCCAGCGAATGGAACATTAAGCGACTGGTCAATAAAATTCGGGCCCATCGTCACGAAATCATTCAAATAGAGGAGCGCGACATTGAAGATGCCGAAGTCGTCGTCGTATCCTACGGCATTTCGGCGCGCACATCCTTGTGGCCGATCGAACAGGCGCGCCAAGAGGGTATTCGCGTTGGCTATCTGCGGCTCATTACAGTGTGGCCGTTTCCGGAGGAACGAATTCGCCAATTAGCCAAGGGGATACGGGCGTTTGTGGTCCCGGAAATCAACATGGGCCAGATGATGCGCGAAGTCGAACGATGTTCGGCCGGGCGTGCCCCGGTATTCGGTGTTCATCGCCTGGGCGGGGATATTTTAGAACCCCATAAAGTGCTAAATGCCATTCGTCAGGCCGCTGGCCGAAGCGACGCTTCACATGATGATCTTATAACCCGATCAATGGAGTAATCGTGACTATGGCTGAAGATCAACTTTCCAACAACGAAATGGTAGCGTTGTCCGGGCACGAACGCACTGAGCAGGGCGATTGGGTAACCGGCCTGCATCCCATGGATGTGCTGCTGCGCGGCGAGCGCCTACCCCACATCTGGTGCCAGGGTTGCGGATTGGGTACCGCCCTGACCACTTTTATCGGCGCATTGCAATGGTTGGAAAAGAATCAAGATTGGAACCTGGACAAAGTTGCCGTGGTATCCGGTATCGGCTGTACTGGACGCGTTGCCGGTTACCTTCGTTTGGATTCTTTTCACACCACCCACGGGAGGGCCATCCCATTCGCTACCGGCCTTAAGCTGGCGAATCCGGAATTGAAAGTGGTCGTGTTTTCGGGTGATGGCGATATTGCCGGAATCGGCGGCAATCATTTTATCCACGCCACCAGACGTAATTTAGATATTTCAATCATTTGCGTCAATAACTTTAACTACGGCATGACCGGCGGGCAGGCGGGGCCGACAACCCCGCATGGCGCCCGGGCCGTCACGACCCAATACGGCAATTTTGAGCACCCCTTTAACCTGCCTTACCTGGCGGCCGCCGGCGGCGCATCTTTTGTGGCCCGCTGGACAGTCATTCATGCCCGGCGTCTGGAATGGACCCTGCGCCGGGCAATGATGCATCCCGGTTTCAGCTTTGTAGAAATCATTGTTCCTTGCTCCACCGCCTATGCCCGCTGGAACCCGGAAGGCAAAGGCCTGGATCCCGAGAAACTGGGACGGCGGGGTTTGGAGGTCATGAAACACTATCAACAAATAGGGAAAATTACCAAAGATACCCACCCTAAAGATGCCAGCATCAGGGTCGATCAACAGGGGGCCATCACTGAAATTGTGGAAGGTATATTCACCGATGAAACCAAGCCGGAATTTCTAGATTCCATTCACCGTCAAGCGCAGGTCGCCAAAAAACGCTGGGCCGCTATTAAAAAAGCATTGGACGAGCGGCCGCGGTTATCCAAGCGGAGCGATCGAATTTCACGCACAGAAGTGCAGTTGGGTGGATTTGGCGGTCAAGGTATCGTGAGCGCCGGCAGGATCATCGGTCAAGCTGCAACCATTTATGACAGACTCGAAGCCAGCTTTACCCAGAGCTATGGACCCGAAGCTAGGGGCGGTGCAGCCGGATCTCAAGTGGTTATTGATAGTGATCCTATTCATCATCCTCATTTAATCGAACCAACAAGTGCCATTATGATGTCCCAGGAAGCCTATACCAAATACGTGCCAATGGTGGCCAACGGTGGAACCTTGTGCATCGATGATGGATTGGTGACCCTTGCGGAAGATCATCGCCAAGACTTAAAGACTTACGGTATTCCAGCCACCCGGATCGCCGAAGAATTGGGCAATGTGCGTGCCGCGAATACGGTAATGCTGGGCCTATGGGCTGCAATTATGGAGGCTGTCAGCAAAGCGGCCATGCGGCAGTCTTTGGCTGATTCGGTGCCCCCCAAAACCTTGGAAGTGAATCGCAAAGCCTTTGATGTCGGATATGAAAAGGGGGTAAAATCTAAAAGAGGTAATTAGATGTCGGACCTAAACTGATCAACCTAAGTCGGAGCACAATGAGACTGACCAACGTTTGACAAAAAGGAAAGCTCCCGTGAGCAAAAGTGTTCTCATTATCGGTGGAACCCCGGCGGGCCTTCAAGCGGCATTGGATTTGGCCGATTCCGGAATTGAAGTTCATCTATCTGAAGACTCACCGTTTATCGGGAACGATCGTGTCGCCCGGATACCCGATTATTTGCTGAACGCACGGGCTTTGGAAATTGCCAAACATCCTCACGTTACCCTTTGGACCGACACGGATCTCCAACACGCCGAGCACAACGGAGATTCTTTTCACCTGCAGCTTCGCCAACATCCCCGTTTCGTGGATCTAAATACGTGCACGGGATGTGGGGATTGTATCGACGTCTGCCCGGTAACCGTACCGGGAACCCACCACAAAGCCATCTATCGCCAAGACGGCGTCCAACCGCAATGTGCCGTTATCGATAAAAAGGGGATAGCTCCCTGCTCCGGTGCCTGCCCGGCGGGAATTCACGTTCAGGGCTACCTGGCACTGATCGCCGAAAAACGTTTTCAAGAAGCCATCGATTTGGTCCGCCAGGCGATTCCCTTTCCCGGCATTTGCGGCCGAATTTGCACCCATCCCTGTGAAGCTGAATGTCGTCGCACCGATATCGATGAACCGGTCGCCATACGAGCGCTCAAACGCTTTATCGCCGATTGGGAAAGTCAGAACGCCGACAAGGGGTCCATCCAAACATCCAAAAAAAAATCGCTGGATAGGGATGCAAAGCGCATCGCCATCGTGGGTGCCGGTCCGGCGGGATTGACAGCGGCGCATTGCCTCGCGCAAAAAGACTATTCTGTGACCGTTTTTGAAAAGCTTCCGATTGCCGGCGGTATGATGGCAGTCGGCATCCCCGCCTTTCGTCTTCCCAGGGAAATTCTGCGTGCGGAGATTAATGCCATTGAGGCGAAGGGCGTTGCAATCGAAACCGGTGTCGCCTTCGGTCAAGACATTACGCTAGAAGGGTTGAAGTCCCAGGGCTATCAGGTAGTCTTTCTGGCTACCGGCCTGCATGGCAGCCGCAAACTCGGGGTGGTTGGCGAGGACCTCCCAGGTGTCGTTGACGGTGTTAACTTTCTAAGAGACATCGCGCTTGGCAATCCCGTGACTTTGGGCGCCAAGGTCGTTGTTGTCGGCGGCGGCAATGTTGCCATGGACGTCGCCTTGTCCGCTCGGCGGATGGGGACTGATGAGGTGACGATTGTTTGCCTGGAAACCCGAGAGGAAATGCCGGCGTGGCAATTTGAAATCGAAGAAGCCCTCGAAGCCGGGGTGGAAATTGTCAACTGTTTCGGACCCAACCGTTTTATCGAAAAAAATGGATCGTTTGCCGGTATCGAATTTAAACGCTGTACTTGCGTGTTTGACGAAGCTTGCCATTTCAATCCCCAATATGATGAAAGTGATCTCAATCGCCTGGCAGCTGACACCGTAATCATTGCCATCGGCCAGACGGCCTTGCCGGACGTTGCCAAAGCTGAGCAGATTGCACACTCGCCAGCGGGGCAAATTGCTGCTGATCCCATAACGCTGCAGACGAACATTCCCTGGGTGTTTGCCGGCGGAGATACGGTCCATGGCCCCAAGTCCGTCGTGGACGCCATTGCCAGCGGCAAGCAAGCTGCCGAGAGCATTCATCGCTATTTGAGCGGACATGACCTCACAGCGGTCCGCGGGGGTCATAGAGCTGATGTTGCCCCAGCGATGGGGGCAGCAGACAACGGCCCAAACGACAGGCCATCTCAACCAGAGATAAAGGATGATTACCCATTGCCGATATCACAACGGCCGATGACCGCTGACGAGCTGTTGCCCAAGCCGCGGGTGCCGATGCCCGCAATTCCGTTGGAGGAACGCCTAAAAAGCTTTGCTGAAGTGGAATTCGGATACTCCGCAGAACAGGCCGTCACTGAAGCACGACGTTGCCTGACATGCGGTCCCTGCAGTGAGTGTATGGCCTGTGTCGAGGCCTGTAAGCCGCTGGCGGTCATTCATAAACAGCAGCCCACGGCCGTTGAGTTGGATGTCGGCGCGATCATTTATGCCGATGATCCGTTGGGATTTGAAAATTTACCATTGACCGCCGATCGAGGCATTTACCGGGTATCGCCGCAAGATTTGCTTTTAAGCTCAGCCATTGCGGCCAGGGTGGTGTCCGATGCACACATGGTTTCGTATCCCAAACCCTTCAAACCGGCACCGGGATTTTTCAACGGCCACCATCGAATCGGGGTATTTATTTGTCGATGCGGCGAAGCCATTGCCCAGACGGTCGATGTGGAAGCAGTGCAGCGGCATACGTCCACTTTGGCCGATGTTATTTGTGTCGAGATTTTGCCTTTTTCTTGCACCCGCAAGGCTGGCAAAACTATTAGCGACATGGTATCATTTCTCGATTTGAATCAAGTTGTTTTGGCTGCCTGCGCGTGCTGTTCTTTGGATCAGGTTTGTTATAGCTGCACCTATCAGCGCATCCGCTGCAAACAGAACTTCGGGTTATTTGAACCTGAGCTGCCATCCTCACTGCCGACTGATGTTATCAGCGGGAAAAATGATTGGCCCATCTTGGCTGAGTTTATCAATATTCGGGAACACTGCGCTTGGGTTCACCGGGATGACCCCGTAGCCGCCACATCCAAGGCGACAGCCTTGATTGCAGCGGCGGTTGCAAAGAGTCGAATTGCTGCATCGAAATCTTTTGAATCAATGCCAATCGAGCGCTCCGTCATGATACTGGGCGACAGTGAGGCTGCCGGTATCTGTCGCGACCACCTGCAAATCCAAAATATCGTCGTACGGCAATCGAATACACACCCGTCTCAAATCCAGAGAGCCAATGGCAATTATGCCATTTGGCAAAATGGACATATCTGGACGGCAGCATCAATGGTGCTGGCACCCCGAGAACCCTCGGAGGCTGAGGTGTTCATATCCGCCTTTGGAACCGATTCACATCAGCCTCGCATCCGATCCATCTGGGGCGGGCTGGAGACCCATCTGCCGGGTGTTTTTTATTGTGACCCCGGCGAAGATCGATCGGTGACAGGGGCAGCTGCAGCGGCACGCGTATCTGCGTGGCTGGGCAGGTGCAGCCGTCCGGTTAGCCCCAATGTTGCGGTGGTCGACAACCATCTTTGTCGCGCCTGTCAAGGTTGTGTCGATACGTGCGAATTTGGTGCGCCGCATCTAGTGGGTGAGGAAGAAAACCGCAGCGCCTGGGTGGATCCAAATATCTGTACTGGATGTGGAATCTGTGCAGCGCAATGTCCTTCAGGAGCGATTACCGCCGGTTATGCCAGTGATGACCAGCTGGCTGTAATGATAAAAGCAATTTTGGCCGATGGTGAGACCTTTGATGAACACAGATAAAGTATTGGTTTTTACATGTAACTGGAGCGCGTATCACGGGCTGGAATCAGCGGGTGTAAACCATCAGGCGTATTCCGCTGCGATTCACCCCATAAAAGTGATGTGTTTGGGACGTCTGGGCCCAGGATTCATCCTCAAGGCCTTTGAACACGGTGCCGCCGGTGTATTGCTCTTAGGTTGTCCGCCGGGAGAATGCCATTATGACTTTGGAAATAACCGAGCTGAGGAAATGTTTACCGTTACCAGCGATCTGCTGCACCAGTTGGGGGTTTCCAATAAGCGTCTTCAGATGGATCGGGTGACCGCCGGCGATGGTGATACCTGGGTTGAAAAAGCACAATCCTTCGTGGACGGACTGAACAAAAATCAGCGGCCACCAGCACTGTTAGAGTTATGAGGGTGTCCCTTGGAAGGAGCCGGGGCCACCTCTGCTAATGGCCGCTGATTTTTATAAAGAATTTTTTGATCTCTGTTTTATCGGATCTGTCGATTTTGATGACGACTTGACCGATTCATCATTGGAAGTATCTTGTTCGCTTCAGTCGGATTTGGTGCTGGTTGTTCGGCTGGCGTATACCAATTAACTGTAACAAATAAGAAAAAATTCTTTTTTTATCGTGAACCGAATAAGGGAAATCATCGATCGCAACCGCGTCTGGTATTGCGTGGAGTGCGGCAAATGCAGCGCGGTTTGCCCCATCACGCCCTGGGAAACCCGAGGCTACACAACACCGCGCCTGCTGGTTGAAAAAGCCCTCGATGGCGATCCAGCGGTTGTTTTCGATGATCCCTTGTTCTGGTCATGTCTAACCTGCAAACGATGCAGCGAGCTGTGTCCATCGGATGTATTTTTTTCTGAATTTGTGCGGGATGCCCGTGAATTGGCCAGAAACAACGGCCGCTCCGGGGAGTGTACCCATGGTGAAACCATCCAAACCTGGGCCCGGATGATGACAAACCCTGACCTCAAACAAAGACGGCTTGAGTGGCTGAATAATGATCTAAAGATATCCGACGATTCGGACACCTTGTATTTTGTAGGCTGCTTACCGTACTACGATATATTGTTTCGAAATTTGGCTATCGAAGGTGTGGAAATTGCCAGAGCAGCGGTGAAGATTTTAAATACTTTAGGGATTGAACCGCAGGTTCTGAATGATGAGCGCTGTTGCGGCCACGATCAAATCTGGGAAGGTGACGTGAATACCTTTCGCGCCTTGGCGCGTCTAAATCTTGAACGCATCAAAACCACAGGCGTCAAACGGATCGTGTCTACCTGCCCCGAGTGTGCCCGAACCCTCAGTCTGGACTACCCCAATCTGGTTGAAGATCATGGCCTGGAGGTGACGCACCTCAGCCAGTTCATTCGCCAACAGTCTCAGGATTCCGAGCTGAACATGGATTCGAAAAAATTGGAGGGCACGGCGACCTATCAAGACGCGTGTCGCCTGAGCCGTCACTTAGGTATTTACGACGATCCACGTGCATTGATTACGGGCGCAGGGCTGGATCTAGTTGAAATGGAACACACCTGCAAAGCGAGTCTATGCTGTGGAACGACTGGCTGGACGTCCTGCGGAAAGGTGAGCAAAAATATCCAGGTGCAACGGCTAAGGGAGGCCAAGGCTACCGGTGCGGAGCTGCTCATAACAACTTGCATCAAGTGTCAGATCCATTTCAAATGTGCTCAGCAGGACCCTTCCCTGGAGAATGAAATCGATATTGCGGTTCGCGATCTGGCGACAGTTCTGGCCGATGGAATCTAGATGTCAGGAAGGAGCTGGGGTAATGAAATTCACCTGTAACTTGATGCATAGAGACTTAATTTTTACAGCATATTTGTTCCGATAATATGGTTTCAGGTGTCAGGTGTCAGGAAAGGTAGATGCAATTGCATAACCTCCTATGAAACTGAGGCCAAAATGTGGCTGTTTTTCAATAATTAAACCGGCCACTGCGGTAGCTTGGATTAAATAGCGAACTGCAGCATATCGAATAGCGATTACTTTTTCGGAAAATTTACAAGGTCAACGTGAGAACGATGGTGGCAACCCCATCAACTGCAGCTGGAATTCTGGACCCTGATTTCCTTCAAAGTGTTGTCCGTCAGGCAACTTATCAGTGCCGAGCTGACGGCAGCTGTTTTTACCTGTGGGATTCGGAAAAGGAGCGGTTATCACAAGTGGCAACCCATAACCTGCAGCACATACCCTGGGATGATGGCCTGCTAAGCCGTGTAATGGACACAAGGGAAGCCATGACTGAGACGTGTCCCGATTCTTCCGTATCTTTGGCGGCCCCATTGATTTGGCAAGATGCCGTGCGAGGGGTGCTCATTGTATTTGATGGAGACGTCGAGCGGACTTTTCGGGATCGCGATATGGCGCTGCTTCAATCCTTGGCGGACATGACGGCGTCGGTCGGCCAACAAAACGAACGGCTGGCGCGGATGACGGCCCAGTTTCGAACGCTGCACACCATAGACGTTGCCCTGACCTCCAGTCTGGAATCGGAGCGCGTGCTGAATCTGATTCTTGAAAAAGCCGCCGAACTCGTCAATGCCGAGCACGGGTCTTTGCGGCAATTGGATCCTGAATCCGGCAAACTGGTTCTTAAAGCCCATTATGGAGATGGATGGACGCCCGAAAAACTGGCCTACACCCTGCGGATTGGACAGGGAATCGCTCGGTGGGTGGCAGAACACCGACGGCCCTATCTGAGCCCTGACGTTCGGAATGATCCGTTAAACATCGTATTATTTGAGGATATGCGTTCAAGTATTTCGGTACCGCTGCAATATGGCCTGGAGGATCCATCCGAACCGGATTCACTCTTGGGCGTTTTGCTTTTAGAAAGCTCACGGGTGGCAGCTTTTGACCAACAGGATGTCGAGCTTCTGGAAGCTTTGGCGCAGGAAGCAGTCATCGCGATCCAAAACGCCAGTCAACACCAAAAGCTTCTGGCTGAGCAGGAAAGACGGTTGGCCGCCGAAAAGTGGGCGATGATGGGTCAAGCTGCCACCGCATTGGCGCATCGGATTAATAATTTGATTGGAATTGTACCCGTCAGTGCCAGGGAAACCCTGCGCTCCCTGACCAGATTGGAGTTGGCTGATTCTGAGCGTCTCTGGATTGAAGCCAATTTAGAAAGGATCGAACGTAACGCGCGATTTGTTCTGAAGCTCAGCAATGCGCTGTTTAAACCCTTCAAGGACTCCGGTCCGGCAGCACGCCTGGATGTCAACCACCTGTTGCAAGAAGCCCTGGAAGCCGCCGATCTGCCGGATAAAATTGAGGTCGGCCGAGCTTTTGAAAAGAATTTGCCGCCGGTCAATTGCAGCCTGCTTTTGGTGGATATTTTCCTCGAATTAATTACCAATGCGTGTAAAGCCTTGCAAGATAGTGATCAGCAGCAACTACACGTGCGTACACGTTTAGATCAGGATGATGCCGGAGCTTGGATCATTGCCGAGATCAAAGACACGGGTCGCGGTATTTCCCCGGAGCAGATGACGCATTTGTGGAACATGTTTCAACAAAGTGAAAATGGTCTGGGATTTGGGCTGTGGTGGTTGCGCACCTTTATTGAACGTCAGGGGGGATCCATTAACTGCCACAGCGAGCCGGATAAAGGCTCGACTTTTGTCGTGCGTTTACCTGCCGTTGTCGGCAGGCAATCTTCAATTTAATCCGTCGGGTACTGAATAAAAAAACAGCCGGGAGATAAAAATGCGAGGTAAAGTGCTGATTGTCGATGACTATTCCGATTGGCGCAACCTGCTAAGCGGTTTGATCGAGCGGGAGGGACATTTGGTCGAAACGGCAGGCAACTGGGAGGCCGCCTTGGCCCATATCGATGAAAACAAAGATTTGGATCTGGTAATATTGGATATCCGCCTGGTAGAAACCGAAGAAAACAATGAAGACGGCATGCGTTTGCTGGCTGAAATCCGCAACCGGCTTTCTTTTACAAGGGTTATCATGGTCACCGGTTATGGAACGATGAAGACCCAGCGCAAGGCTTTTAAAGAGTTTCAAGCCTTTGATTTTTTCCGTAAAGCCCAATTTGATTCGGATGAGTTCAGACGATCCGTTCAGGACGCGGTCGAAAAAACCATCCGTGATCGTAAAACCTGGAAGGATAAAAAATTTATCCGCGATCAAAAATATGAAATATGGCAGCGGGATAGAGCGGATTAAATACGGGTGATCTAATTACCGGTGTCAGGAGGCAGCTGTCGGGGGTCAGGTTTTGGGATTCGGGGTACAGGTTTGAGGTTTCGGGTGTCAGCCCAGCCGCCGGCCAAAAAAAACGGCCGGTTTGATCGTAGAAAAAACTAATGAACATCGAACGTTCAACATCGAACGTCGAATGAATGTATTCTGTCTGTTTGATAATAGATTTCGCGAAGCGATTCCATCCTTCGTAATTCGTTATTCGACATTCGATAATCTGCGGTTCTCTGTTTAATCCCAGGCCACCGAAACGGACAGTCCAATCATCATGAAACTGTGCCATTTTGGGGCAGCTTCATATGAGGTTACAGACTTAAAGGGTATAAGCATTTGTGTCCAGATTTCAGCTCATTCGTATCCATCTCCTGACACCTGAACACTGAAACCTGACACCAAAAAATCGGGTAGTCTATTACCTGATCAAAAGTAATGTGTTTTCTGAATTAATATTAAAATAGGAGGAACACGTTGGCTAAAGAAGATATGCGTATCGGGGTTTTTGTGTGCGATTGTGGCTCAAATATTGCCGGATTTGCAGACACCGAGGAAGTGCGCACCTTCGCTGAAGCTCTGCCGAATGTGGTCGTATCGGTTCGCAACAAGTACACCTGTTCTGATCCGGGACAACAAGAGATCCAGCGGACGATTTTTGAGAATCGGCTGAATCGCGTCGTGGTGGCATCCTGTTCTCCTTCCTCATATGAACCGATCTTTCGGCAATGCATCCAGGGAGCAGGACTCAACCCGTACCTGCTGGAAATGGCCAACATTCGAGAACACTGCTCTTGGGTGACCCAGGACCGTGAGGCAGCCACGGACAAAGCCAAAGACATTGTTAAAGTGGCGGTATCCCGGGCGAAGTGGCTTTACCCTCAGGATGAGGAGCAAATTCCGGTCACGGACGCGGCATTGGTTATCGGCGGCGGTGTGGCGGGTATGCAGGCAGCGCTGGATTTGGCGGAGGCAGGTCATCAAGTCTATCTGGTTGAAAAAAAGCCCTCCATCGGCGGGATTATGGCCCATCTTGACAAAGTATACCCGGATATTGAGTGCAGCATCTGAATTCTGGGTCCCAAGATGATGGATGTCGGTCGACATCCCAACATTGAACTTCTAACCCACTCAGAATTGGAAGATATATCCGGATATGTTGGTAATTTCAAAGCCCGTATTCGCAAAAAGGCTCGCTATGTCGATGAGGCGGCGTGTGTTACCTGCGGCGAATGCACAACCGTCTGCCCGGTGGTGGTACCCGACGAATTTCAAATGGGCTTGAGCAGTCGTAAGGCGATCTACATTCCTTTTCCTCAGGCGGTGCCCTCAGCTTATATTATATCGGCAGACGATTGTTTGGGTGACAATCCGATCGCCTGCGGCAAGTGTCTTGAGGTCTGTGAGAAAAAGAGCATTAATTTCGACCAGGAAGACGAACTGCGCGAAATTGACGTCGGGGCCATTATCGTTGCCACCGGCATGGATGTCTATGACCCGACAGCCGTGGACGAATACGGTTATACGCGTTTTGTGAACGTGGTCACCAGCATCGAATTTGAGCGCTTGATCTCCACCGGCGGGCCATTGGAGGGCCATCTGGGCCGGCCCGGTGATTTGAAAAGACCTCAACGTATTGGTTTTGTTCAATGCGTTGGTTCACGCACCCAGAATCAAAAGCGCGGCAATCCCTATTGTTCCACGATTTGCTGCATGAACACCATCAAAAGCGCCCAGTACCTGATGGATAACTATCCCGACACTGAAGTTACCGTTTTTTATATTGACTTGCGTGCTTATGGAAAAGGATTCGAAGAGCTTCTGATGCGAACCAGAGGCCATGGGGTGCGCTATGTCCGCGGTCTTCCCGGTGAGGTGCGTGAGGATCCCCTTACCTGTAACTTATTGGTGACGGTCGAAAACACCATCGAAAAACGTCTGGAGAACCATGAATTTGATATGCTGGTGTTGGCAGTCGGCGCCACACCGGCTACCGATACCGAGGTCATCCGGCAGATGACCAGTATCGCCAAATCGCCGAGCGGTTTTCTAAAAGAAGCCCATGCGAAATTGCGCCCGGTGGATACACCGACAAAGGGTGTCTTTATTGCCGGTGCGGCCGAGAGCCCCAAAGACGTCCGTGAAAGCGTCACCCAGGCCAGTGCCGCAAGCTCACACGCCGCCATCCTTCTGGGCAAGGGCCGCTTTGCGGTTGAAGCCATCACGGCGGCCGTGTATGAAGAAGCCTGCACGAAATGCGGCCAATGTGCTAAGGTATGTCCTTTTGGCGCGATCACCTGGCAAAAGAAGCAGGTTCCCCAGGTGATCAGCGCGGCCTGTGCCGGATGCGGCACCTGCGCGGCTGAGTGTAAATTCGGGGCCATAGAAATGCGTCATTTTTCGGATCAGGCTATTTATGCTCAGATTGACGCCATCTTGGATGAAGATTCCCCCAAAAAAATCGTCACCTTTGCCTGTAATTGGTGTTCCTACGCCGGGGCCGATACGGCGGGAGTAAGCCGCATGGCATATCCGCCCAATGCCCGCATCATCCGGACCATGTGTTCGGGTCGTGTCAATCCGGAATTTGTGTGGTACGCATTTCAAAAAGGTGCGCCCGTGGTGCTTGTGTCTGGCTGCCACTACGTTGACTGCCATTACATCGACGCTAACCGCAGCACCGTAAGGCGGGTCGATGGATTGTGGGACGGTCTTGAAAAGGCCGGCATCCGAGCTGGCAGACTGTTGCTGGAATGGTGTTCTGCGGCCGAAGGTGCACGCTGGCAGACCATCATGCATGAAACGGAGAAAAAGCGACAGTCGGTAACTGCAGAAGAATTGGAGTTTACCCGCAGCGCTTTGGCCAAGGCTCGCGTGCCCCGACCACGCAATCCCAAACCGGCCGACGAAGAACAAGAAGTCGAATTTGCATGCATGCGCTGCGGCCATCATTGGGGCAGTATATTCAGTGCCAAGCGGGAACGCACTTGCTCTGAATGTCGATCCAATAGCGTGCGCTGGTTGCGGCAAACTAATAACTTAGAGCATGGTATTGAGCCGAGGTCTGGATCCAATTGATCGCCCTGGTAAAGGAGGTTATCCAACAGCTACAGGTCTATTTTGAAACGCTGAAAACACCCTGACTTGCCGATCCGATGACCTGTAGCTCGAAGAGGACGAAGGTCGTCAGCGCTGTTCACGCAAACAAACCCCTCACCTAAACTTTTCAGACTTTTTAAGCGATTCGCGGCCGAATTCCAACGAGCAGCTATAATATTTCCGAATTGATATGTAATTATCAATCCCCGACTCAACCCTAACTCCCTTCATAAGCCACCGTCTCTGACGGTGAGAATTGAAAAGGTTTTACCATTACAGGTGATCGCGGCTAATCGATCTAAAGTTGAACAATGTCGGTGGCTTATGAAAGGAGTTAATCAAAAGAATCTTGACTTATTTTTTCGACTCGCTCAGATACGCAAGCAGCGAAACTGATTATCAAAACAATCAGATCAGATACAAGCGTGCTCAGAATGAATTTATCATAAGTTGAGATGGCCATTCTATCATAAGAAAAGGAACATGAAGCCAAAATTCTTTTCACAAATCAGCGACTATCCGCAGAGCATGTCTCTACCACCCCTTCGAGGGGCCTACCTCATACCCTCAGCTCTTCTGGTGGTCGCTGATTTATGGGTTGATTTTGATTAAAACCTGGCGGTGACGGACCGCAGTTTGTGCACATCTTGGGCCCCATGTCGGCCGGGATGCCGCCGGCAATGTTGTTGGAAGCGCCTACCGAAAATGAGGACATCAGTTTCTTCACTTCTCCCTGACAGAGCGGGCATTTCATCTGGGCCTTGTGGCTTGTTACCATCCGGTCAAATTTGTAGTTGCATTGGTCGCAATTATATTCGTAAATGGGCATGATTTCCCTCCAATATTTTTAGTTGTCACAAAATAAAATAAGATCCCAACCGTACCCACGCAAGAGGCGGACTTTAATTCCATCAAGGGGCATCGGCATACCGAAATTTTTATCGGATTTTGTTCTCAATAAATCTAAAAAATTGTCGATATTGTTGAGAGATACCGGAGACTTGGAAATGAAATGTCAGCCAAACACGCCAAGACAAAAACAGATGAATTCGAATGGGCTAATTAGCCGGTCCGGCATTGCCAACGCCCTTTTAATTACCATCATCGTTATATTGGTAATCTTTGTCGCGGCAGGCGTTTATGCGGTTAAAAATCGTCACATTTGGATCGCACACGGCCTTACCGCAGCCATGAACGCTGTAATCAATAATTCCGAATTACCCTCCCAGGAAAAGTCACAGCTAACTGAAATCATACATCAAATAAATGAAGATTACCTGGCCGGGGAAATCTCGACGGCGGAACTCGGTTTGATCTTTGAAAGCATGGTAAACTGCCCGGCATTGACCATCGGGCTCGTAATCCAGTTTGAGCAAAGCTATGTCGTGCCATCAGGCCTAAGCAGCGCTGAAAAGCTTGCTGCTGATACCAATCTGAACCGTTTGGCTAGGGGATTGTCCGAAGGAAAAATCGGATGGGAAATTGCCGAAACGATTTTGGCCGGGATCAGTAATGTTGGTGCGGATGGCACCCATCAGCTCAAGGCGCCCCCTGACGTATCGGATGAAGAAATCCGCGACGTACTGGCTGCCGTCAAAAATGCAGCCGATGACGCCGGTATTTCAGAGATGAAGGTTGAAATCGATATTTCGAATGAGTTCAGAAAATCCGTCGAGCACGCCCTTGGCCGTTCACTTTCTTAGTACTTTCCATTCACAACCCCAGCTGTTTTGAAATCAGTTTTGAAAGGAAAATGTCGTCAGCGCGGTATTGCAGTTCCTTTCAGCTGAAACCTTGTATAAAAAACTTTGCGTTCCCATTAGAATCAACGCAATGATCGCATGTGTATACCAATTATCCATAACTGAATCTTGAACCGTTGAACCCAGCTATATATATTCTACCCGCCGCACCACCTGCACATCGGCGTCTGTCATCTGGCGGATGGCCGATTCAACGGCAGAGACGCCTTCATATAAAGGAGACGGAAGATAATTGCGCAGGCGGACACCGCATATGCTCAAATCCACAACAACCCTGATATTCCGGTTTTTTAAACGGGTTGCGCTTTCAATCGAAGATACGCGCACACAGCTGTTTAAGGTACACCCGCCGATGATCAGCGTACCCTTTCCTTTCGAGACACAGAACTTCAGCCAGTCTTTAAACCCGTTGAGAGGTGGGAAAAAGACGCTGTTTCCAGGCTTGATGAAATAATTCTGCTTGCTGTCGATGATACCGGCCAATCTCTCATCCCAATCGTAACTCCCCGGCGGAAACGGACAGCGGGTAAACGTGGTCTCCATGCGGCCGTATATTAACTTTAAGAGCCTGGCGCAGTTGGCAAAAGCGATTACGATCGGCTCGACGTCGGTTGTGGCGTCAATGCCGATTGATTGCTTCCAGACACCTTTGGTGAATGACCGCTGGGGATCAATGATCAGCAGGACCGCATCATTGGTTGAACTTCGATAGGTATCTAACGTCCCAAGCAAGCTCGAAAAGCCATTGGCAATCTCAGTCCCAAAACGTTTTTCCAGAACCTTGTTGAGTTTTCTTTCAACATCGCTATCCTCAACATGCCGCTGGTGTTTATGCGATACGTCATCAGCTCCTGATCGCTGCCGGAAGAAAGGTTGGTTGCGTCTCGGTCGTGAGGCCGCTAGATAATCTGGTGCGTTTAACAGCACCCTGCCGTAGGGACCCATCGGATCGTCAGCGATCTGCTGCAGATAAACGGAAAATTGTTTTTTGGTGATGGGTTCAGAAATGGTCAGGAGATCGAGCAGCGCAAAAATGGGCGCTTCTTGCCAGTGCCAGCCCATGCGCTCTGCAGCTGTGTGGAGCTCTGACCTAGAAACACGTCCATCCTTGTTTAGATCTAGTCGTTCAAAAAGTAAATCAGGAATCATGAGATCTATTAAGTTGACAAGTGGCTGCTGTTAAGATATAGGAGCACAAACTTCCAATTCGATAACCTGACACCGATACTCGACAACCGATCCGATTTAAAATCTATGACTGATTTCCAAAAGCGCTTTGCTAACCCGGTGATGGTCCTGATCTTCCTGGCAATCCTCTTTGCAATACTGAATAATCCTGCCTGCGCCTTTCGTTTGACTTCCCAAGGTGTTTCAGGTGCGCCGGTTGCGGTTGATCTCCAGACGCAATACCCTTCAACTTCCGAGTCCACCGTACCCTTGACGGTCATCGACGGCACAATCGGACGACAACCCGTCTATAACGAACTGGTAAGCCGTGGGGTCGCGCCATCGGAAGTGCTGTCCCTGGCGCGCTCGTTCCAGGGAGTATTCGATTTTCGCAACGCTCGGCCCAAAGATGAATACCAGGTTCGCCTGACCCCTCAAAGGAAACTGCAGAAACTGGTTTATAGAACGGGACTTACCAATCAATATGTCGCTGTCAGAACCGACAACGGTGCCTTCCGCACCTATCGCCAGGAGATTTCACTAGAAAAGGAGATCGTTGCCAAGACCTTTACCATTAAAAGCTCTCTCTATCAAGCCGTTACCGAACAAGGGGAGACCAGCCACCTGGTAGCGGCCTTCACCGATATCTTTTCTTGGGACATTGATTTCTATCTTTTTCCCCGTAAGGGGGACATAATTCGGATTCTTTTTGAAAAATATAGCCTCAAGGGACGCTTTGTAAAGTATGGCAAGATCCTCGTCGCCCAATACATCGGCAGCAATGAAACCTTTTTTGCCTTTTATTATGACGATGGCCGCCAAGCGGGCTATTATGATGAAAATGGCGTTCCACTGCGCAAGATGTTTATGCGCATCCCGGTTAAATTCGGCATGCGCACCTCATCTTTTTCAATAAGACGCTACCATCCCATCTCGAAAAAATACAAGCGCCACACCGGTATCGATTACGGCGCCCCCCACGGTACGCCCATTCATGCCACCGCCGGTGGCACCGTAGAATTCGCTGGCCGGCGAGGCGGCTACGGCAAATTGGTGATCGTCCGCCATCCCAACGGTTTCAAGACCTACTACGGACACTGCAGCCGACTGCTGGTCAAGAAGGGCATGCCTGTGAAACAGGGACAAGCGATTGCCAAAGTCGGGCGGACCGGCCAGGCCACCGGCCCCCATGTGCACTATGAGACCCGTATCAACGGCAAGCCGGTGAACCCCAACAGTATCAAAACCGCCAGGGGCAAACCATTGCCTTCAGATCAGCGTGCCCGGTTTGAGTTATTGTTGCAGACACGTATGCAGATGATGGCGGATCAACTGTTTCCCGAAAGCCCACAAACCGCCAGCAATGCGATAAACTTGCATTAGCCGTTTTTTTCATCATCAGTTCTATGCACGGATTAGGCGGTTTGACGGATGCACCCATTCATCATATATCATCAGCCATGAAACCTCTTCAACCTATTCCCCAATGTGTCGGCTGTCTAAAATCCTTGGCAAAAGACCTGGTCAGGTTAGCAGCTTCTGAAAACCCGGACTTTGCTGAAAAAGCCGAGCACATCACCCACGATATCCTTAAAGATGCCGGTAATACCGCATCGAGTTCCCCCGAGATAGCCAATCGGATTGTCAGGGAAATTAGACGTATCACCGGCATCCATGACCCCTACGAAAATTTCAAAATGCGGGAAATGGCTCAGGCCTTGGAAATAGTCACCCATCTAAAACACCATGTCGCTGAAAGCCTGCGATCACGAGCTATTCTGGCGGCGCTTGGTAACAGTCTTGATTTTTTTAAGAATCCGGCAGAAGCGCTGGACGATGTCACCGGTTTATTCCACAATGGATTTTCTTTCTATTTCGATCACATCGATCAGCTTCAAGCTCATATGTCGAAGAGACCTGAGATTGTGATATATCTTACTGACAATGCCGGTGAAATCTTTTTTGATATTCCCCTATATGACTACCTAAAGAAGAATTGCGGGCGAATATATCTGGTGGTGAAGGGCGGACCCTCTCTCAACGATCTCACCCGGACTGAGCTGCGGTCTCAGAACTTGATGGACCGGTTCGATAGGGTGGCCGACACGGGCACCGATGGCGCCGGAATTGATTGGGATCATGTCTCCAGCGAATTTCTGGATCTCCTTTACGCCGCCGACCTTGTCGTCTCAAAGGGGATGGCCAATTTTGAAAGCCTCTATCCAAGGTGCCTTTCGGGGCCAAGCTTTTATCTGTTCAAAGTGAAATGTGAACCCATTCAAAACTATATTCAGGCTCCGGCAGGCAGCTTTCTGGCGTTATGGAAAGAGGCAAATTCCAGCGCTAATCATCGGCAGTAGGTTAAAAATCAGCGGCCGCCAACAGAGGTGACACCGGCTCCTTTCAAGGGACATCCTCATAGCTCCAACTCTGCTGGTGATCACTGATTTTTACTTCAAGGCGAACAAACCGGAACAAAAAAACTCAGCGTTTATGAATCGAGGCCCCAGTCGTGTTAATAAACCTTCGACCAATTATCGATATTACAAATGAAGGCAAATAAAAGGCTGCTCATCATCCACCAAGGCGCCCTGGGGGATATCATCCTGACATTTCCGGCCATTCTCCGGCTACAAAAATATTATGATGCCATCGATATACTGTGTCAGAGCGGAATTGGAAAACTGACCAAGGCACTGGGAATTGTCGAAACGTGTTATCCGTTAGAGGCGGCACATGTGTCCTCGCTTTTCACCGATCGGGCTGATTCGAAAATAAAAAACCTCTTAAGACCATACATGAATATCATTTTATTTTCCTTTTCTGATCAGCTCAACCAGACGATCCAGCATATAACATCAGTCCCCATTTGTTGTATTTCTCCCAAAGCGCCTGAAAATGTGCGGCTACATCTTACCGAATTCGTGATGGAAAATCTCGTAAATTGCAGATTGATAAAACGAGCGGATGCCGTGGTTGACGATATCCTGCAGCCGAACTGTGCGAGCCAGCCCAAAAACCAAGATAGAATTATGCTCCATCCAGGCGCCGGAAGCCGCCGCAAACGCTGGCCGATGAAAAATTTTCTTGAAGTTGAAGCGATGTTAAACTCCGATGGGTTGAAGCCGGAGTTCATTGTGGGACCAGCTGAGGAAGATCTGGTGGCCGGGTTACAGCTCCCATACCGGACCGTACATGCATTATCTGATCTGCTTGATCTGATGCGCTTGCTCAGCTCCGCCGGTGGATATATTGGTAATGATTCCGGACCCAGTCACCTTGCAGCATTTTTAGGCCTGCCGGCAATCGTGATATTCGGTCCGGCCGATCCTAAAAGATGGGCCCCGGTGGGGCGGAATGTCGAAATTGTGAGACCTAAGATGGCGTGCCACCCGTGTTTTGAAACAGGGGAAGCCAACTGCGAAGATCCCAAGTGTCTGACCAACACCACGCCCCAGCAGGTTATCCACGCTTTTTACCGTAAATATGGAGTTTTCTAACTCCCTTCATAAACCACCGTCTCTGACGGTGAGAAAAAAAAGTTCTACCGTTACCGGGTGATCGGGGCCAATTGATCTAAAGTTGAACGATGCCGGTGGCTTATGAATGGAGTTAATCAAAAGAATTTTGGCTTATTTTTTACGATTCGCTCAGATATGCAAGCAGCGCAATTTCTTATCATAACAGTCAGATCAGATAAAAGCTTGCTGAGAATAAACTTATCAAAAGTTTTGATGGCACACGCTATCAGAAGAAAGGTAACATGAAACCAAAATTCTTATTAAAAATCAGCGGCCACCAGCAGAGCATGGCTCCGCGGCTCCTTCGAAGGGCCTTCCTCATACCCCCAGCTTGTGGTCGCTGATTTTTATAGCAAACAGGAATAATTTGATGCTTGAAAAAAAAATAGCTGCGTTAGACCGAATATACGCCGTCTATGACGGATTTTGCACCACTTTGGATATGGCCTGCAAGAAATATTGCGCTCATTGCTGCACTACCAATGTGACCCTCACCACGCTGGAGGGCTACAAAATTGTGGATCACCTTTTGGCTGCCGGGAAGATGGATATCGTCGAGGGGCTCAACCATAGGGACGCGACAACCTACTATCGGCCGCAGGTATCCACCAATCGGCTGGCTGAATTATATGCCGCAGAAGCCAAAGTGCCGCAAGAAGAAATGGCAACCGATTGGGAAGAATGTTCGCTGCTGGCCAAAAACGTCTGTGCCGTTTACGACCTGCGGCCTTTTGGATGCCGGTGTTTTGTTTCACGGAGAAACTGTGCTGAGACAGGATTTGCTGACATTGACGAATTTACAGCCTCGGTAAATACGGTCTTTTTACAAACAATCGAGCACCTGGATTCCGACGGTTGTTCCGGTAATTTAAAAGACGTGTTGCAGGTTATGGCATCCGAGGATAACCGGAAGGCCTATGCAAAGGATCGATTGAAGTGTGAAGCCAACGGATTGATTGTTAACTGGTCGCTGAAGGTCTTGATGATACCGCCTGAGCACCGCCCTAATATGGAGCCGATCCTAGAAGAACTCAGGCAGATCAAGATCTAAGCTTTTTCCGAGACCACACCCTGAAAAAGTGGCCTCAGATGGGCAACAACTAGGCTGATTATTATTCATCCGAGCTCTTTGCAGAATTAAAAAGCTGCCTGGCATTCCCTCCGCAGATCTTATCGATCTGGGATTTTGTCAATCCGGTTTCTCGTATTTCAGCGAAATAGCGGGCCGGAGACAGTAGCGGGTAATCACTACCAAAAAGGATTTTGTGATCCCCTAAAAGCCTGACGGCAAGTTGATAAATTTCAGGATCATACAAAAAAGGTGACGCGGCCGTGTCAAAAAACACGTTAACGAGACTTTCCTTGACATCCCTTTTCATGAGGCTGTAAAAGAACAGTCCGCCTCCCCAGTGAGCTAAAACAATTTTGGTTTCCGAAAATCGTTTGATCAGGCGGTAAATTTGTGCCAGTGTAATTGGCGTTTTTCCGTGGTAAGCATGCCCGACCGGTTCGTTGGTGTGAATTAGTACGGGAAGGTCGCGATCGGCGCACATTTTCATGATGGGTCCAAGCTGTTTTAAAGCGAGCTCGTCAATACCGGCCTGGTAAAACGCCAATTCGCCGATTCCGGCTAATCCCCCCTCAAGGCAGCGTTCCGTCTCGGCAACGGCCTGATCGGCTGATGGATCAAAACATCCCAAACCGGTAAAACGGCGAGGGTACTTTTGAACCATTTCCATGATGTAGTCGTTATGCATTCTAAATGTTTCGGGATTTTTCCAGGGAAAACCGAATATAACCGATTTATTTACTTCGTTTTCATCCATGTCGTCTAACAATTCGATGGCACCGATCAATCGGGATTTGTCCGATTGATACAAGAGTTCGAAAGCAGGCTCGGATTGAAAAAAAAGTTTTCTGTTTTGGCAAATCGCGGATGGGAAAATATGAGTGTGAAAATCGATTATCATCAAATTTTTTTATTTGGGTTGTGAAGTCGGATCCAAGATGTCATATTAACCTGCCTTATCTAACCGGGCGACACTGTCGGTTCATCCGGACAATTATTGCGCCTGGACCGAAAAGGTGGACATCATGCTTTCTATCGCATTATTAGTTTGAGAAAGTGGTGCCAGTTCTATTCCTCATAAATCAAGCGATATTGCAAGCAAAAAAAACGGCCATCCGGAATTTGCCGGACAGCCGTTAAGGAGGAGAACAGATGAAGAAATTATTAGGTTAATAATTAGGCTGACATATACAATATGCAAAAATCCTGCCAATTTCAGTCAGAAAATATAAAATATGGAAAAATTTATATATTTATATTAATTTCAGTAGGATATAACCTTTCTTTAAAAAATGATGGCGGCATAAAATTCCTTTTCAGCACGGCTCCACCGTTCATGATGTTCACAATATTTAACCTTTTGGGGATAAATTTTAATAACCTATTAATTTTTATACTATTTTTTAAATATGAGGGAAAGTTCAATATTTTGAACCCTGGATATGCTGTCAGCTGAATAAGATATAACCATTTGATTTTTATTAATAAACAGGTGTTCACTTTTTTGAACATCTCAATAATTATTACCGCGGAACTCGTGTAAAACTTAAAAAATGGACGATTTTTCAATTACGAAAAAGAACCCCATGTATCGATATCTGATCGTTTTAACGATCAGCTCCACCGTGGGGCTGCAAGCCTGGCTGACGCTATTTAACAATTTTGCCGTGGATGTCGCCGGTCTGGACGGCCACCACGTCGGAATGATTCAATCCATCAGAGAGATTCCGGGATTTTTGGCTTTACTGGCTGTTTTTGTGATTATGTTCATCAAAGAATCTCGACTGTCCGCTCTGTCGATTTTTATTCTTGGTCTTGGGGTGGCAATGACCGGATTGTTTCCCTCCTACTTTGGGCTCATTTTGACGACCCTGATCATGAGTTTCGGTTTTCATTATTATGAAACCACTAACATGTCTTTAACGTTGCAATACTTCGATGAAAAAATATCTCCCTGGGTATTCGGCAAGCAGCGCAGTTATGCTGCGGCATCCAACATCGCCGTTGGCATTTTAATCTATTTATTCGTTTTCTTATTGGACTTTACCAAGATTTATCTGTTGTTCGGAAGCCTTATCATCGCTGCCGCGATCTGGGGCGTGCTTCAAGATCCCTCGGACAGAACGATCATCCCGCAGCGAAAGAAAATGATTGTGCGCAGAAAATACGGACTCTTTTACTTTCTGACGTTCATGGCCGGGGCACGGCGCCAGATTTTTATGGCATTTGCCGTTTTATTAATGGTACAAAAATTTAAATATTCAGTCCAGGAAGTCACGATTCTTTTTGTCGTCAATAACATTACCAATTATTATCTGAGCCCTTTGATCGGCAAAAGTATTATCCGCTTCGGCGAAAGAAAGGTATTGTCACTGGAGTATGTAAGCCTGATTTTCGTATTTGGGGCTTATGCCGTAACCGGATCCAAACTGATCGTCGCTTTTCTTTATATTCTGGATCATATCTTTTTCAACTTTTCCATAGCCATTCGCACTTATTTTCAAAAGGTGGGAGATCCCAGGGATATTGCGCCGAGTATGGCCGTTGGATTTACCATCAATCACAT
>JARFPZ010000485.1 GCA_029288035.1 Desulfosarcina sp. | reverse complement strand
GCAGACCCGTGACGTGGCCATTGAGTTTGACTATCAACAAAAGCCGCAAAACTTGCAAATTTCCGGTGTGATAAAATTGGGGGGTTACCTAACCGCCGGCTTCAGGACACTGGATTACTTGATCCTCGATATTTATACCCTTGACGCTGATGGTATCATCTTGAACTCAGATGTGATGCTTAATTACGGTTATCGCCGTAATTTGGATTTCGTTGGCGAGATAATCTTTAACAACCAATTGGCATTGCTTCCTGATACGGCTGCGATTGCCTTCGGTTACAGAGGCAGAGTCTCCGAGGGGAGCGGTACTATCCCGAAAAGCGGGGGTGGGGACGGAATCGCTTGGGAGTTTTGGAAGATTCCCGGTCGTAAGCCCTCAGAATGACACGTCATGGTTTCCCGCCATGCCACGGGACTGATATTGTCCATTAAGACGACAAAGTTATCCTTCGTCCGCCAATTCTAATATCCGTCGGCATAGATCGGGAGACAAACGGTATCCCACATCGGCCAAATCATTGATTATCGGAGCGACTTTGTCCAGTAATCCTTTTCTCTTGGCGGCGATTAATATACCACCGATGCCAATGATTCGGACCTTGCGGCTTTTAGCGATTTTTCGTCCTTTGCGATCGTCAATGATCAAAATATCCGCGTTTTGAGCCAGGGCCAATTGAATTGATTCAGCTTCCCCGGCATCAACCAGCATATTTAAGATCGAATCATCATCTTTTTTCTTTAGCCGGCAAACCGCAATCCAGCCCGCATCGACCGCTGCTGATATTTTCTTTGCACCCGGTTTTTCACTGGATAGCTTCAGTTCTTCCAAAACCATCGATGTGATTGTAATCTGATGGTAAAGTTTTTCAATCAAATCCAATTGATTTACCCTGGCTAGGCCAATCAGTGGGCCGGAATCAGCAACGACGATGCGCTTCACCCTATATCCTCCAACTCTGCTTCTATATCCTCTACCGGATAATCCACAGCTGGTATGTTAAATTCGCCTAACAGGTCTAAAAAGTTTTCTATTGAAAGTGAGGCGATTTTGGCAGCCTGGGACAGTGTAACCTGACCGGATTGAAACAGATGGAGAGCTAAAGCTTTATTGACTCCGTGTTTCAGCAGACGCTCGTCAAAGGGGACCGCGACAAAGACAGGACGTCCATGTTTGGTGATTAGGGCAAGACGTCCGCTTTCAGCATCACGTAACAGGTCACCGGTGCGTTGACGAAGCTCTCGTACTGTAAATATATCTATTGGTTCCATGGTAAACCCTCTCTGTTATTTGTGCCCTCATTTGATAGCACAAATTTTTTCAATATGCAACAATTCTTGAAGACGTTCAGCCAGACACGAAGGTGAAAAAAATGCAGAAATTGGAATTTTTAGAAAGCTTTTACCATTAGTTCTGCCTAAGATTTTCCAACATTTGATCAATGCTGGTGGTGGGCAATTTGCAGGCAAATTCTTGGCAGACATAGGCGGTGGCCTGTCCGCTTTTTGCAGCCATTGACAATGTGATGCGCCTTGGCAAACTGCCAGGCCCACATGCTGAAGGCCCCAATATAAAGCACTTTGCCCGATTTGACGAGATCGTGCAAGGCTTCCATAGTTTCCTCGATGGGTGTTTCGTAATCCCAGCGATGGATTTGATAAAGGTCAATGTCGTCGATTCCTAAACGCCTGAGGGAACCCTCGACTGCTTCAAATATGTGCTTGCGCGACAATCCGGCGGTGTTGGGTCGCGGGGGGGGGCGGAATTCGAGGAACCGGCCTGGTAGGCGATATCGACCGGGAAAAACACCTTGGTGGCTATGACCACTTCCTCCCTGCGGGTAAACTGCCGCAGGAACTTGCCGGTGAGTTCCTCAGATGCGCCGGCTGAATACATATCGGCCGTATCGAAAAAGTTAATACCCAATTCGACGGCACGCTGTACGATGGGACGCGCCTCGGCTTCCTCGAGTATCCACGGACGCCATTGTTCCGTTCCGTAAGTCATCATACCAAGGCAGATGCGTGATACCATGAGACCGGTTTGGCCTAAATTGACATAATCCATGTGAACCTCCTTTGAAATTTTTTCGATAAATGAGCGTGTGCAGCCGGTTGAAATATTCGGTTAGAAGTCCAAACGGGCAGATCCAGCTGCAAAATCCCCTTCTGAGCAGCAAACCGGTCGCCAGGGCCATCGAGAAAATGATCAAACCGGATGGATGCACCTGATTGAACACGTCCGCGACCAGCCAGTATTTCAAGCTGATCAGAGAACTGATCGGCAAAAAAGCCTCGATACCGGGCGGTCTGGAAATGGTGGGCGTCACTCCTTTTTCCAGTTGACCAACAAATAAGGTGAATTTGATGCCGATCAAAACTAACGTGGCCGGAAAAAGGTACTGAACGATCTTGCGGTACAGTTGGATATTTGAATGTGAGCGTCGCTTCATCATTTCTCAACGTTAACATAAGGCAGGTGTCCGGAAAAATCCTTGATCTAGGTCGAAAATAGTTGTTTTTATTCTTCAGGATTGACTCGATCGAATAATATGATAGGTATGTGCCGAGGTATCATAGATCCTGGGTTGGACGGTTCAGCCTGCCCTGGCCTCCGGCTCGTAGATCCTACGCCTCGGAGAGTGCGACTTATAAGGTCATAATACGACCCGTGTCAGGTTGCCAAATATGAATCTAGATAATTTAGCAAAGTAAAGTCAGGTCTGGGCCAAGGGGGTTCCCCGTTCGGATGCCGAACAGATGAAAGCGTTTTATCCGGGTGTCCGAAAAGAACAACTTCCCGGGGGACTGGGATGGGCGGTTGGATTCCTTTGCCATATTGATTCCCTTTTTCCCGATTCAACTAATAAACGAATCAACCATTTAACCGATGTTTATAATGAAGGAGTCTTAGAAATGTCTGAAAAAATTATCGTTACAGCTGCCCTGACCGGTGCGATTCACACGCCGACAATGTCGCCGCATTTGCCGATTACACCTGATGAGATAGTTGAGGAGGCCCGGCGGGCCAGTGAGGCCGGGGCGTCGGTTCTTCACATCCATGCGCGTGATCCCGAGAACGGGCAGCCTACATCCGACATCGACCTCTTCGGCGGAATTCTGTCGGACGTCAAAAACAAATGTAACGCCATCATTTGCACCACCACCGGTGGCGGACTCGGCATGACCGCGGAACAACGGGTTTCCGTCGTCAAAGCATACAGCCCGGAGCTGGCTTCTTTGAACGCCGGTTCCTTAAATTTTGGCCTTTTCCAGGTGCTGGACAAAATCAAGGAATTTAAATTCGATTGGGAGCCCCAATACCTCAACATGACTGAAAATTTCATCTTTCCAAACACATTTCAAACATTACGTGAATTCACCCGGTTTTTCAGTGAAGAAGGAACCAAACCGGAATTCGAAATCTATGATGCCGGCATGCTCAACAATCTGGCACATCTGATCGACAGGGGTCATGTACAAAAACCGGTTTACCTGCAGTTTGTACTGGGGATCCTAGGCGGCATGCAGGCAACGGTTAACAATCTCGTATTTCTGCTCAACTCGGCCAGGGAAATTTTTGGAGATGAATTTGTCTGGTCTGTTTGTGCGGCCGGCAAACACCAGTTTAAAATGTGTAATTTAGCCCTGCTTATGGGTGGAAACACCAGAGTCGGCCTGGAGGACAATCTTTACCTGGAAAAGGGACGGATGGCTAAAAGCAGTGGGGAGCAGGTAGAAAAAATCGTTCGTATTGCCAAGGAACACGGGCTTGAACCGGCCTCTCCGGATGAAACCCGCGAGATTTTGAACTTGAAAGGGATAGAAAAGGTTAAATATTGAATCCGTTGTTATTTCTCATCCATAAAGGCGGCAATGAGATCTATCTGTTTCCGGGATAACGCTTTGAATCGTATACCAATGCCTGACTGGCTGTTCCATAGTATTTCCCCGCTGATTTTTAGCTGACCGGGATTGTTCGGCAAGGTGAATGCCAACTGAATCTGCTGACCTTCGGTAAAGGCATCGCTGGTTTCAATAAATGCGCCGGCGGGATTGATATCGAGCATAAAACCCTCAAAGTTACGGCTCTCGATCACATAATCTGTGCTGATCATGCAAGACTTGCGGCTATAGCGCCGCAATGCGATTTCAGTCTCTTCCGGGTTAACCGGGTTGTTGGGTTGGGACTGCAATTGCTTTAAAAGGGCTAACTGCTCATCATCCGACATGTTGTTAATCAGCCCTTGCAGGGTGGTAAAAATGTTGCCGTCAAGCAGCTGTTGGAGCAGAATCCACTGCCTATCCGAGGGCAATGCCTTAATTTCCGTCGCTAGCTTCGAATTGATAGTATTGCCGGGCGACGGCATATGGTCGACAGCCATTGAAAAACTCCTTTTCATCCCCTGCTTGCTTAGCCTGCTATTAAAAAGCAAAAAATCAGGATTTCTTGTGACACGGTTTGCATACTTTCTTGAATGACAGGCTAACAGAGAACAGGACATAATGTCAAGACGCAGCGAAAAATTCAACAGCGGCAAGGTGTTATGAAAGATTCAATAGTTGTCAAGCTCGACCATGTTGCCCTGCGGGTAAGGGATACCCTGATATTGCCCGATACTAACTGGCAAATTGATAGAGGTCAGCACTGGGCAATATTGGGACCCAATGGCGCCGGTAAGACATCTTTGGTCAAAGCCTTGACCGGAGACGTACCGGTTGTGCGGGGAACGATCTATTCTCCCCACGAATTGAGCCAGGCGAGCCGGGCAGGTTACGTATCCTTTGAGCAGCATCAGCGTCTGGTTGAACGTGAGGAAAGACGCGACGCATCTCGTTATTTCAGCGGCGATCTAAACCGTATCACCACAGTCTATGAAATATTGCTTGAAAGTTGTGCTGCACCCGGCAGCTGCAGCATCGATGTCGAGCGAATGGCTGCCGAGCTGAAGATATCCCATTTACTGGAGAGGGAAATCAGGGTGTTGTCTACGGGTGAAATGAGAAAAGTTCAGATTGCTCGTATAATGCTCGATTCTCCGGAGATCTTGATTCTGGATGAACCTTTCGACGGCCTTGATGAATCCTCCCGCATCGGCCTGGCGCAGATCATTGACGACCTGATGGATGACAGTCGAACCGTGATACTCGTTACCCACCGCCAGAGAGAAATCCTGCCGAATATCTCCCATGTTCTGGCGCTGCGAGATGGAAGGATAATTTTTAAAGGCAGACGAGAGGAGGTGCTGATACCAACCCGGATGGAGCTTTTATACCCCGATTCCTTAAAAAAGCCGTTTACCATTCCGACCGAGGGGACAGGCCCTAAAAAACACGATACCGGCTCGTTCTCCAAAGTTCTGGTATCCATGAAAAACGTCACGATAAAATATGAAGACACAACGGTCTTGGACAATGTCAGCTGGACGGTGAAAAGCGGTGAAAATTGGGCGATTCTGGGGCCGAACGGTTGTGGTAAAACCACACTGCTTTCGCTGATCACCGGGGACAATCCCCAGGCGTATGCCAATGAAATATACCTTTTCGGACAACGTCGTGGGTCCGGTGAGAGCATTTGGGATATCAAAAGACAGACCGGAATCATTTCTTCAGACTTGCAAATACGCTATCGCAAGCCGATAACCGCATTTGAAGTGGTTCTCTCCGGTTTTTTCGACAGCGTGGGCCTCTATCAAGATTATACCCCCGAACAAAAAGAAACGGCTGAACAATGGGTGGAAATTTTGGGAGTTGCCGATAAGTCGGATCGCGTCTTTAATCAACTTTCTTACGGAGAACAGCGCATGCAGCTGCTGGCACGCTCAATGGTGAAGGTACCGCGGATCCTAATTCTGGATGAACCATGCCAGGGCCTGGATCGTACCAATCGTCAGCGGATTTTGGATGCTATCGAGATTGTTGGATACCAATCCAAAACGAATCTTATCTATGTGACCCATTATCCCTCTGAGATTCCCACCTGTATGACCCACATGCTGCAGTTTGAAAATACTCGGACAGGAAGATACCGTCCGAAATCCCGGCGATTGTAACTCAATTCATAAGCTACCCCGCCTCGGCGGGATGAGAATTTAAAAGGTTCCACCGTTATCGCGAGGGCATGCTTGGTGCAGACCTGATCGATGCTGGCGGCTTATGAATTGAGATAAAAAAGAATTTTTATTTATTACGGTTGATGGGTATACGCTCAGCCGAACAACCAGCACCAAATTCGACTGAAGCAAACAAGATATTGTTAATGATGAATCGATCAAGTCGTCATCAAAACCGACAGATCCGATAAAATAGAGATCAAAAAAAATTCTTTTTAAAAATCAGCGACCACCAGCAGAGGTGGCCCCGGCCCCTCCCAGGGGCCATCCTCATACCCCCAGCTTGTATGGTGGTCGCTGATTGTTGTGATGGTTGACTGCAGAAATCATGTAATATGAATGAAATCCGGGATCGGAAGTGCTTAAGCCGTTGGAAGATCGGTTCATGGACTATCGGATATGAGGGGGGTATCGCTGGAAGGATAGATTAATACGTGAAACTATAGATTTGCAACTGTTTGGTTTTGGGCTCGGCGGAATCGGTTTAGGTTACAATATCACCACCTGTATTAAATAACCAATTCCGCCGAAGAGTCCGATATAGAAAACCATCGAGAATATTGCCCTGAGCCAGTCCATAATATTTTTCTTCCTCATTGTTGATACTCCCCTGCTGCCATGTAGAGATATGTTTTGCCATTTAGGGCGTCTCTTAAAATCGCTGAATGATGTCTTACTATCACAATATGTTGGTATAGTAAAACTGTTTTTATCCATATATCGTAGGATATGTCATTTTATAATCTATCTTGATGGCGGGAGAAGTGGCGACAATACTTTGATGAGCTGCATGGGGTTTACGGCGATCCCGTTGACTTTCACACCCCAGTGAAGATGCGGTCCACTGACCCTGCCGGTAGCGCCGGTCAGCCCAAGGCGTTGTCCTTTTTCAATATGCTGGCCGGGAGTTACATCGATTCGGCTCAGATGGGCATAAATCGAAAAGATCCCGGTTCCATGGTCTATAACGACAGCGTTGCCGGAATAAAAGAGATTTTCGGCCAATTTGACGATCCCCGAATTGGCGGCAAAAACAGGGCTTGGGGTACGGGCACGAAAATCGACGCCATTGTGAAAGCTTTTCAATTTTCCGTTGAAGACCCGTTTATTACCAAAGGGGCTGGTAATATCACTTGACATGGGCAGCTGAAAATCGCTTTGCCACAACCGGTCAACACTGCCCTCAGCATAGATACGTTTGATCTTGCGGGCTTCTTTCTGGGCCCGCTCGGTGTTTTTCTTGTTCGGGTTCACCCGGGAGGAAGCCACCTTCAGTTCATCGGTTTTGTATGTTCCAGCCACTATCCTAAACGGTATCGCGCGGCGATGAGTCCCCGCAGTATTTGTCCATGACAACACCAGTGTTGCCGGACCCGGTGCTGTGCGAAAGGGTATCGGGATCAGCCCGAAATAGTTGTCCGTCGGGGCGACCGGATGGGGATACAGCGGATAGTGGCGCTGCTGAAATGTGAGTCGCATGTCTCTGACCGGTGGGTCCAGTTTATGGCTTTCGATTTGCAGCAACAACAGGCTGCCATTGGTGACGTCTTTGGCGGATAGAGTGATCCCTGACAAGGGGGTGGATTGGTTGGATTGTGCTGCACTGATCGGTTTGGACGGGCCACAAGAAAATAAAAGAGCCGTTACAACCAGACCCATGCATGTTCTTTGAAAAAATTTCATTATTTAGGAATCAGTAGACTTTCCTGACGTATCTCGCGGGTAGATGGTAATTACAGGTGCGGCCTTTAAGCCGCACCCAGGATGATGAAGATCATGCAAAACGTGGCTCTTAACTTCCATCCGAATAGAGATTAAATTGACGGAGCGAAGCCTCCGGCTCGTAGGGGGTGTATTGCCTACGCCTCGGAGAGCGACAGCCACAAATCTTCAATCTTCAATCGTCAATTTCCTTTCAGCCCTTGATAATCCTGGGCAGCATCATCTGATGCTGGGGGCAGATGGATCTGGGGTTTTGATAGGCAGCGCCGGCAAAGGCGACCAGGTAATTTCGAATATCGGTCAATTTGGCCACTTCATCCACCAGGCCGTGCTGGGCGCAATAGGTGGGTCTGGAGTAATCATGATATTCCTGAACCAGCTTGTTCATGTCCTCAATGACCGGTTCAAGCGGTCTGCCGGCATCTTTTTCCTTTACCAGCCTGCGGGAAAAACTTGCTGCGGCCGCCGTTTCGCCGTGCATTACATAGATCTCGGTGGTGGCCGTACCCAGGGTGAAGGCATTGTGCCGGTTGGCAGTGGGTCCGCCCATGAGGTAATGGGCAGCTGCCGTACCCTTTCGCAGCACGACCAGCATCATGGGGACGTCGGTCTGCTGAATGGAATAAATCAGTGACTGGCCCAATCCCAGCAGTTCCGCTTTCTCGGCGATGTCACCGACGTCGATGCCGCTGGTGTCCTGAAACCAGATGACCGGCACCCGGTCACGGCCACAGTGGGTCACAAATTCATTCATTTTGATCAGACCCTGGCGATACAACTTGCCGCCGATACCCGGATAGGGCGCGTATTCGGGATAATCTTCACCGAAAAACCCCTGGCGGTTGCCGATGATTCCCACCAGGAAACCGTCGATTTTAACCAGGCCGGTGTAAATCTCGGGACCGTAGCCCGGACGATATTCCATGTGTTCGCTGCCGTCCACCAGACGTGCCAAAATTTCATCAAAATTGTACATCTGTTTCTGGTTGAACGGAAGCAGATGGTAAATATCTTCGGCTGATAAACGCGGCTCTTTGGGTTCGGCAACACGGAAAAATTTAGGTTTATAGGCCGGCATATCCTGCATGTATTCTTTGAGGCCGTCAAGCACCGCTTCTTCGGTTTCATAAACATATCTGAAAAATCCGGTTTCATCATAATGGATCTTGGCGGTGCCCGGGGGTTCGACTTTAAATTGCTTGGCTGCCGCAATCAACTGCTCCGCGCCATCCAGGTCAAAGTAGCCTTTGGGAGACATACCACTTAAAATTCCGCCGCCGCCCACGGCGATGTTACAGTCCTTGTGGGCAAAAAGGATGGTGGGGCTGATGCCCTGATAACCGCCGCCGGCTGGATTGGTGCCGTAAATACCGGCGAGCACCGGGATCCCTTCCGTGTTGAGCTCGGCATGTCTGAAAAAGGTGGTGCCCGATCCCCGGCGGTCTGCATAAAATTTTTCCTGCTCGGTTAACTTCACACCACTGCAGTTGACGAGCCATACCAGCGGGATGTTGAGCCGTTTGGCCAGATCCGTGCATCTCAAAACATTTTCAGCCTGCCCCGGCAGCCAGGCGCCGGCAAAAACCTTGTTGTCAAAGCCGATGATCACCGCCCATTTACCCGAAATTTTACCTAGCCCGTCCATGACATTGGTTGTCCCCTCGACATTGTCTTCGGGGTTGTACAAGGTGTGCAATGGCGTCCAGGTGCCCTCATCGACCAGATATTCCAGGCGTTGCCATACGGTGAGCTGGCCCCGGGCATTGATTTTTTCTGTCGGCATTCCGGCATTTTTAACCTTTTGCACCGCTTCTTCAACCTGGGCCTCTACCTCCTGCAGTTTGCCCACGTTTGCTTCCGTGCTTTTTATTTGCCCTGCTTTTAGTTCCTGCCCAAAGTCTTGCATCTTTTCAAAATATGGTCTCATGGTCCTCCTCCAAGTTTTTGGTTCAGCCGATCCCGGCATACCACAAATATGAATGACGAATTTTTCGAGTCGAATCGAAGCTGTATTACATATATAAACAAAGTCCGCACGTCAAGGATATAAGCTCGATTATTGACCTTTGAGCTTGACATTCAATTTTCCTTCAAGTATCAAGGCAGCTTATTGCGTTTGATACAAAATGTGATTTGCGTGTGCGAATCGATTACCATACCAAGGGGAGGGAGAAAAGAATGAGCATAGAAATCGTAGCGCCGATGCCGGGAACAATTATCAACATTCTGGTGAATGTGGGAGAAGAGGTTTTAGAGTATCAGGAGGTGTTGATTCTCGAAGCCATGAAGATGGAAAACGCCATTCCATCGGCAGAGGCCGGAACGGTCAAAGAAATCAAAGTCAACGTTAACGACAAAGTTGCCACAAATCAGGTGTTGATGGTGCTCGAATAAGATCATCGACTTCATATAATCCGCACCATCAATTCAGATCATCAGGCCGATTTTAATCATAAGATTGGCCTGCTTTTTTAGCAGATTGCTGAATTTTATCCTGCCTGTTTCAGTCTTTAAAGTTCCTGATTTTTTTACCGATATTGATTGCGGTTTTGGCGTTCACATCAATGCTCTTTTCAGGCCCCGGTATTTTCGGCGCCCTGCTCAAAGGGGTGATGTGGTTGATCGTTGTCAAGTATTCTTTCGAATCCCTTAAAGCCACTGTCGGCGGAAACTTAACCCCCCCGATCAGCGGCAAAACGATATCGCAAGATTTTTATCAGGTCTTCAAGCAGTTCGGCATCTATGTCGCTATTTTCATCGCTTTTGGATGGATCGGTACCAAGGTCGGATTCGCGGTTGGATTTGCCTTTCTGATAGTAGCCCTATTCTTTGTGCCGTCGATGGTCATTCTTCTCGTGACGACCCGCCGTCTCATCCATGCTCTCAATCCCGTAATATTCGTCGGGCTGAGCCTTAGGATCGGCTGGGCCTATTTTTTGGTGAACTTTTTTCTGATTCTCTTGGCAAGCGCACCGACCTATCTGACCCAATATTTTACAAAGTTTCTAACGCCGGATCTTCAACTGATGCTGTCTGGTTTTGCCAAAAGTTTTTATACCATCGTTTCATACCACCTCATGGGATATGTTATCCTGCAATACTCAGAAAAAATAGGTTATCAGGTGGACTATGAAGATTTCCAGGATCCCAGTGCAGAAGACTACGAATCCGAAGACGCGGATCCGGATGCCATCGTATTGAGTGAAGTGGCGCCGCTGCTCCAGGATGGTAAGCTGGATGAGGCGATTTCCGTTATAAAGAAATCGATCCAGCAGCAACCAATATGGGGTGTCGAGCTTTCCGAACGTTATTATAATCTTCTCAAAATGAGAAAACGAAAAGCAGAGTTGGTGGCGCACGGCGTTAACCATCTGGATATGCTAGCCGAGAAGAATCAAAAAAATAAAGCCGTTGCGGTTTTTTCAGAATGTCACAAACTTGATAACGACTTTCTCCCGCCTGCCGATCCTTTGTTTAAGGTGGCAGGCTGGCTGAATGAAACCGGCAAAACGAAAGCAGCTGTTGCAGTTTACAACCTCATCGTGAAACCCTACCCTGAAAACTCCCTGGTACCCAAGGCCTATTCTCGTATCGCCCAGATATTCAACGACCGCGTGATGAATACCGAAAAAGCCAAAAAAGTCCTCAGTGTTATAAAAACGAAGAAACTGGGGGTCGAACCAAGCTTAAAAGCCGGCTACTAAGGCATAAACTTAAAAACAAGGCCTTTTATATGCCTTAGAATACCCCTTTTTACTGTCGAAAAGATGCTTTTAAGAAAAAAGCAGCTTCGTGCAATTTCAGTGGCTATCTTTTTTTTATACCCAATCCGGATAAACCGGGATAGAATAGCTACCAGGCACAAAGACACAAACAATAACTGTGTATGATAATTTAACTTCATGTCTTGGTACCTGGTGGCGACGTTATTTTGTTAGATAAATCCTTGGCAAATATGATGCGATTTTAACAAATAGGCACTGAATGCGTCACTGTTCAACCAAAATAATGTATATCCGTTTATTCTTGACATGGATTTTTTTTCTATATAATTGGTTAACCGTTATCGGCGATATTTTTTCCAACACCGACAATCTGGTTCTTTTGGGCGTAAACTTGAAAAGTATGATTTGCGGAAAACCATTTGAACAAGGAAGGAGGTGATGTAAAAACCAGATATTCAACCCGACGCGGACTTAATGGGCGGTACCCGAATACAGGAGACCAAGGATAGCCCAAGTCTGTGGGAGCTTTTAATCCAATTGACACAAAATTTAAAAGGAGGTCGTACATGACGAAGAAAGCGATTCAATTTTGTCTGGTTGGTTTGCTGATGGTTACTTTCAGCCTGACAGCCTTGGCAGCCGGTGCAGGTGACATTAAGTGGGACAAGCCTGTTCCAATGGCTGAGAGAATAGCGGGACAGGGACCGGTGGAAGTCATCCCTGCCGACTATGATGATTACGGCGTGAAACTATCCGGTAAAAAGGCGATGCTGACCGGATACAAACTTCCGGATGGCTGGAAAAGTGCCATCGGTGGGGTGAAGAATTTGGTGCTGACCAATTCCGGTGGCCTCAAGCACGATCCGGCCACGGTGTTAAACGCCAAAATATTTGAGAAATTAACCGGTGTCCATCTGGATCTGATCGAAATGAAAGATGCCCTGCTGTGGCCGAAATCGTTGTCGGTCGCCATGGCACGCTCCACGGATGTGGATATATTCTACTCCACCCGTTCCATGCTGGAAATCCCTCACATGAGTGCGGCGCGCTGGATCGAACCGGTCGACGTTCTATGGCCGCCGGAGGCGCGAGCACTTTATCCGGAAAAGCTTTTGGACACCATTAAGGGACCTGATGGCAAATATTACGGATCACCGTTTTGTCTGTGGGCCATGCATCTGTTTTACCGGCCGTCGTGGCTAAAAGAGGCCGGCGTCGAGGTCCCCAATACCTGGCAGGAGTTGGTGGTCGCCAGCAAGAAGGTCGATGACTGGGCCAAAAAGAATAAAGGCCCCGACTTCACCGGCATGGTGTATGGCATGGGAGACCGCGACCAGTTGCATCAGATCTGGTCGATGACAACTTTTTCCCAGGACAAACGCATCATGGTAGACGGTAAAGTAGTGATCGATCCCGATGCCTGGGGTATGATGACCGATCTGTGGACCAAGGGCGGTATGTCCAAGGAATCCACCGAATATCAGTGGTCATCGGCACCCGAAGTGTTTGCCAAGGGCAAGGCCGGTTTCATCATTACCGGTGGGGTCTATATGAAAAATTTTGCCGACCCCGAATTCGGCACCGGTGTGGAAAACGATTGGGACGTAACCCTCTTGCCTGCCTGGGAGGGTGTCGGGAAAAAAGGTGTCGCGGTAGCCGGAAACGATTCCTGGATGATGAATGTCTCCATATCACCGGAGAAGAAGGCGGCCGCCATGCTGTGGTTCGATTATCAGCGCAGCTACCAGGCCCAGTTCAATGAACTCTACCTGGAAGGCAACGAATCGGTCATAAACGCTGTTTACGAACATCCGGCCGTGATGAAGGAGGTCTCCAGAGCTGATCTAAGAAGGCCTACGGTGGCGGCCATGATCGGAGAATCCTACCCACCCGGCATGCTGGAAATACTGGATGTTTTCATGGAGTATTTGCACCAGGTAGCGCTTGGAATGGAGTCGGCGGATGCCGCCAGGACCAAGGCGCAACAAGAAATAGATTCTATTCAATAATGATGCATGACGGTAATCCGCAGGGACCCTTCTTTGCGGATTACCGTTTTTTTAGATTTTGCCATGTTGTTTATACAACATAGAGGTAAACCATGCGACTATCAGACAGCAAGTACGGCGTCCTGCTGAGCACACCGGGGCTGGTCATTATTATCGCCCTCATCATTTTTCCGATCGTCACCCTTTTTGTGACAAGCTTTTTGCGTTACACCAGCTTTCATCCCTTGAGTTTTACCGGGTTAAAAAATTATATCTACATTTTTAACGACCGCATTTTCTGGATGGCACTGCGAAAAACCGTTGTTTACACGGTGGGCGTGACGATCCTGACCTTTGCCGGGGGCATGGCCCTGGCCCTGGCCCTGTCCAAAATCAAACGCGGGGCTGCCGTTTTCAGGTCCCTGGCCATGTTCTCGTGGGCCGTGCCGCTGGTGATATCCGGCTTCATCTGGAAGTGGATATTCAATCCCAATGTCGGCGTATTCAGCGATCTTCTCATGAAGATCGGACTGATCAGTGCTCCGCTTCCCATTTTTTCCGATAGCAATCTGGCGATGCTGGGTTGTATCGTGGCAGACACCTGGGTGCGGATTCCGTTTATGTGCATTTTCATCCTGGCCGGGATTGAAAGTATTTCGGAAGAAGTCTATGACGCCGCTAAAATAGACGGTGCCGATGCCTTCAGCACATTTACCCATGTCACGCTTCCTCTGATTAGGGGCATGGCCCTGACAGGATTGCTCATCACCAGTATGTTTACCTTCCGGACCATCGACGTCATTTTTTCGATGACCGAAGGCGGCCCGGCCCGGGGGACGTATGTTCTTGGCTTCTACATTGTCGACCAGCTCTGGCGGCGGGTCAATTACGGAACCGCTGCTGCAGCCGGCGTAATTATGTTTCTGCTGATCGCCGTATTTGCCGGTATCTATGTGTACAATATCTTCAAGGAAGAATAACCCATGACATTGAGAAAAGCGATTTCGAAAATTCTTTCAAAATCATCAACCAACTATATATTACTTGTTTTGATGCTGGCGATCATGCTGTCACCGATCATCTTCACGGCCATGACCTCCTTTAAACCGCGGCAGGAAACCTTCCGTTGGCCGCCGACCTATTTTCCCGAAACCTTCACCCTGGACGCCTATCGGGAGGTTATATTTGACAGCCCCATGCCGCGGCACCTTTTGAATTCGCTGATCGTATCCGGGGGGACTACCATTATCGTCATGGTGGGCAGTATTTTTACCGCCTGGGGCATCAGCCGCTATCGATTCAAGGGCTCGGCCATTTTTCTGTTTATATTCATCGCCACCCGCATCATGCCACCCATAGCGCTGTTGGTACCGTTTTATATTATCATGAGCTATCTCGGACTGATCAATACATATCTATCCCTCATTATCCTGAATACATTCTTGTGTTACCCGCTGGCGGTCTGGATGATAAAATCTTTTTTCGATTCCTTTCCGGGAGAACTGGTGGACTCGGCCATTGTGGATGGATGCACCCGAACAGGGGCTTTTCTAAGAGTGGTGGTGCCGGTGTCGGCGGTGGGCATCTCGGCAGTGGCGATCATAACTTTTCTCTGGACCTGGAATGAGTTTCTATTTGCAATGATCTTTTCCAACACCCGTGCCGTTCAGCCGGCCACCGTGGGCGCCCACTATTTCGTGGGAGACGAACTCACTCAATGGGATTCGATTACAGCCACGGCCATGTTTACGGCACTGCCGGGGTTGATATTTTTTTCCATCGCTCAGAAGGCGATCGTTAAAGGATTAACCGCCGGAGCGGTTAAGGGGTAGGGGGGAATGGATATTGGTTTTTAGTTATTGGTTATTGGTTAATCCGGCCTGCGGATAGGTTAAAGGAATGTCAGGTGTCAGTGTTCAGCGCAGCCTCTGGCCTGAAAAGCGGCCAGTTTGATCAAAATAGAAAATTTTAAAAAAAAGAAATAAAAGTTCAGAACGATTCGCCCGAAATCCATTATTGTTGGCGCAACCACAGACAGTTGGGTTGCATCAGATTTTACGACACGTCAGTAGTTCTGAATTTAAAGGAGCAGTAAATGGCAAACGTCGTATTGAAAAATATCGCGAAACAATTTGGCGATGTGGTTGCGGTCAATGATGTCAATCTCGAGATTGCCGATCGCGAGTTCGTCGTCCTGGTAGGCCCCTCGGGCTGCGGTAAAACCACGACATTGCGTATGATTGCCGGCCTGGAAGAAATATCGGGTGGAGAGATAAGTATTGGTGATCGGGTGGTGAATAAACTGACACCCATGGAACGAAATATTGCCATGGTATTCCAGAGCTATGCACTTTATCCCCACATGAAAGTGTTTGATAATATGGCTTTCGGTCTGAAAATGCGCAAAGTGTCCAAAGAACAGAGAGAAAAACAGGTCAAAAAGGCGGCCGAAATCCTGGGAATTGAAGACTTGCTGGACCGTAAACCCAAACAGCTATCCGGTGGTCAGCGTCAAAGGGTCGCCCTGGGGCGTGCGATTGTGCGTGACCCCGATGTCTTTTTGTTTGACGAACCCTTGAGCAATCTGGATGCCAAGCTGCGGGTACAGATGCGCATCGAGCTAAAGAAACTGCACGAGCGTTTGCAGGCGACCGTCGTCTACGTCACCCATGACCAGGTCGAGGCCATGACCATGGGCGATCGCATTGTTGTCATGAAGGACGGAATCGTCCAGCAGGTAGGCAGTCCGTTAGACTTATATAACAGGCCGGCAAACCAATTTGTGGCGGGTTTCATCGGCAGCCCGGCCATGAATTTTATCCCTTGCCGGTTGGTTCAAGAAAAATCACGCTATCAAATTGACACTGGAGACTACCGGATTGTACTCCCCGATTCTCTGTCGTCAAAAGTGAGTGCAGCCCGGGGTGATGAATTTGTCTTCGGCATACGGCCGGAACACTTTCTAAATACATTGGCGGCAGATATTGAAGGTAGTGATTTACCGGTCATCAAAGCCACGATAAATGTCATTGAAACCCTTGGCAAAGAGACTTTTCTGGACCTTAGCACGGGCGATCATTCCCTGACGGCGTTGCTCGATGCGGATATCGACGCAAAAACCCATCAGGATATTGAACTGGTGCCGAATATGGATAAAATCCATTTGTTCAGCGCGGAAAGTGGTGAGGCTATTTTTTGATCCCGGGTTACAGGCGCAATTCACCATCGGTATATTTTGCCACCGCATCCCTGTCCAGGGTCAATCCCAGACCCGGAGTGTTCGGTATCTCTATCAACCCATCCTCATCAAGTCGCCAGCCGCCGGCAGCAATTTCATCTATATAAGGAGAGCCGGTGATGTACTCTACCAGGTCCGTATCTGAAAAGGCCGAGGCGAGCTGAAGATCGGCCGCCAGACCGACGGCAGTATTCCAGCCGTGGGGGATATACCTGATACCATTTTCCTGAGCCATCCAGGCAATGCGACGTGACTCGCTGATTCCGCCCACCTTGGTGACATCCGGCTGTACGATATCGAAGGCACCTTTTCTCAGCCAGGCATCAAATGATTGGCGACGGGTCAGTACTTCCCCGCCGGAGATTGGAACGGGGGCATTTCGACGCAACAGAACATAATCATCGATAGCATCGGGTCTGAGAGGTTCTTCAAACCAGGCGACCTCATAATCCTGCAACATCCGTGCGGTGCGCAACGCCCATTTATAGCCGTTTTGCCAGAAGGCGTCACTTCCGCCGGCATCGACCATCAACAGGGAATTCGATCCGATGGCGTCGCGGGCTTTGGCGACAATGGCTTCATCCATGTCATGGCTCACCCGTCCCAGCGGCCCCCAGCCAATTTTGAAGGCCTGAAAACCCTGCCGGCTAAGTTCTGACAGATGCTCTGCCAAGATTTCGGGTGCCCTAGCGAGCAGCGAGGCATAGGGTTTGACCTTATCCCGATAGCGTCCGCCGAGAAGTCGACCAACGGGTTGGCCGGTGGCTTTTCCCAGGATATCCCATAGCGCAACATCAATCCCGCTGATCGTGTGAGTAATCGAACCACCTCGGCCCAGCCAGAAAGTGTTTTGGTGCAGTTTTTCGCTGACACGCTCCGGTTCCAGGGCATTCTCCTCCCGGTAAAGGGGTTCCAATACAGCCAGCGCAGCATGCACTAGATCGGAATTGGTAAACACACTGCCGACGCCGGTCAGACCTTCATCGGTAAAAACAACAACCAACGTGTGGATACAGTCTTCCGGTTGCGGTTCACTGCTCCACCCCCCCATGGGAGTTGCTCCCTTCAGCCCTGCGGCCCGGATTTTACGGATTTTCACCATGATTCTCCTTGGTTATATTAATTCAAATTAATTGGACTCGCTAAACTCCCAAATATTGTAAGAAATGACCTCGGATTCGGGTTTCCGACTGCGGGGTCCGTGCTCCAATTGCTTGTGCTTTTCATTCAGAAATGTATCGTCCCCCGGATAACCCACGGCCACCAGCGTAATGACGATGAAATCTTCCGGAATGTTGAAGTTTTTTTTAACCTTGAAAGGATCAAAGCCTGCGATGGGATGCGCGTAAAGGCCCTCTTTAACGGCCTGTAATACAAGGTTTTGGGTGGCCAGACCACTATCAAAAAGAGCATAGTCGCGACGGTCACTGAGCTGACAGTCCAGGTTAAGCTTGGTGGTGACCACAACCACCAGTGGGGCCTTTTTTACCCAGTAGTTGGCATCCGGAAGCGTCTCGTGGATTTTTTTTAAGTCTTCCTCATTTATCACAACCAGAAAACGCCACGACTGGTAGTTAAAGCATGACGGGGCGAACGTTGCTGCGGTCATGATTCGTCCGACCACTTCCGACGGGATCTTTTTCTCGCTGAGCGCCCGCTTGGCTCGCCGGACCTCAATTTCTGGGATCAGTTTGCTCATTTCATTCCTCCTTGATTGTAAAGTAATCTTCATATAGTATTCAGAAACCTAAACAAACACTTTCGTGTGGGCGTGTCAACCAAAGACAAAGCTTAATGTGTTTTTCCCATCCGTTATTGCTTATGGCGATTCAAGGTGCACAAGCTTTTATTAACTTCGACAAACGAGGTAAAAATGATTCAATTACGAGACAAGGAAAATGGTATCGTTTTAGGGGAGATTACGGCGGACGATCTTCAGTTTTTAATCGACAATCTTGAAGAAGAGTCTGAAGATGATACGGACTATTTTATAAATCGTTCGACACTTGAAATCTTCAAGGAAAAAGGGACAAACAAGGCGCTCATCACGCTTTTGGAAGATGCGCTCGGCGATCGCGATGACATGGAAGTTGAGTGGTTTGAGAGTTCATAGATTCACACCCCCCCTGGCAGGCAGCATGGAAGTCCCTATCAAATAGGTGTCTACACAACGCGCCACTTCACGTCCCTCGGAGATGGCCCAGACAATCAGGGACTGTCCGCGATTTGCATCACCGGCCTAGCTTTTGTTCTGGCGGGTCAGAAAATCCATGGCAAAATGAACCCCATTGAGATCGCGCCCGGGGATGGCCAAGTCCCGCGGAACGGTCGCACCGGTACAAATCACCAAGGCAGCAAAACTGTCCAGATCCTGTGCCGTCAAATCGACCCCCACATCGATGCCGGCCGTAAAGTGAATGCCTTCCTGCTGCATCAGGTTTAGGCGGCGGTCCAGCACCCATTTTTCCAGTTTAAAATCCGGGATGCCGTATCGGAGCGACCCGCCGATTCGGTCGGCACCCCGCAGTCCATGCAGCGGGCGGCTATTTCGGCCTCAATCTCTTCGTCTTCGACAATACGTCCCTTTTCGATGTCAATCAGAAACATGCGCCCGGGCTGCAGGCGCCCCTTACAGCGTCGGTCCTGCGGAGGAACCTCCAGTACGCCGGTTTCCGAGGCCATAATGACCATGTCTTCTTCGGTGACGGTGTCGCGCGACGGTCGCAAACCGTTGCGATCCAGCACCGCTCCGATAATCGTATGATCGTCCTGAACCCGCGTATGATTGCCGCCACCGTCTTGAAAAACGACCAATTTAACCGAAAAAAAACTTTTGCAAAGTCCTCTTGCCAGTTTTTGATCGGCCCGGCTAAATAAAACAGAACCAAACATCCCATTTTCAATTCTACGCCAAAAGGTCGTATGCCTGGCGACAGATGATGCGGCTGCCGCCAGGCATTCACCAGAGAGAGGAATACAATTGCCTAAATTTGTTGGACGGGCTTAAATTGACCGACCGGGTCACCGGTAGCGGACGGTGAACCCGGTCCCATGTAGCTGCCGACACCACCATGGGAGGAGACCTCAAAATCCGGATAGGCGTTGCCGCCGTGTTCAGCAAAATCGAGACCTTCCAATTCTTCTTCGGGAGAAACCCTCAGGCCGACGGTTTTTTCGATGAGTTTAAACATAAGAAACGCGACTGGAAATACCCATAAAAAGCAGGCGCCGATGCCGAGCAGCTGGACGCCGATGATTTTGGCTGAAGTTCCACCGATGTTGAATATACCGGCTGCCAAGGTACCCCAGGCGCCGCACACGCCGTGTACGGAAATGGCGCCGACCGGATCATCCACCTTAATTTTGTCAAAGAAAAGAACCGAAAGCACAACGATGATACCGGCCGCGGCGCCGATAACGACAGCGCTCAGAGGGGTGACCGATGCGCAGGGCGCGGTGATCGCCACCAGGCCGGCCAGGGCACCGTTTAAGCTCATGCCGACTTCGGGTTTGCCGAATTTGGTCCAGGAAGTAATCATGGCCAATACGGCACCGGCGGCGGCGGCCAAGTTGGTGTTGACAAAGATCATGGCGATATCTTTGTTGGCGGCGGTGGTGGAACCGGGATTGAAACCGAACCATCCCAGCCAGAGAATGAAAACACCCAGTGCTGCCAGGGGCATGTTGTGTCCTAAGATTGGTTTAATTTTACCACCTTTGGTGTATTTGCCCATGCGGGGGCCCAGTACAATGGCGCCGGCCAGGGCGGCCCATCCGCCGACCGAGTGAACCACGGTAGAGCCGGCAAAATCTATAAATCCAAGACCTTCCAGCCAGCCTTCGCCCTTGAAGAGGCTGCCCCAGGCCCAGCTGCCGAAAACCGGGTAGATGATTGCGCTCAGCACGGCACTGTAAATCAGGTAGCCGGCAAACTTGGTCCTTTCAGCCATGGCCCCGGAAACAATGGTTGCGGCGGTGGCGCAGAATACCACCTGGAACATCCAAAAGGCCAATACCCAGGGATCACCGCCGACTTCAAAGTCGGACAGAAAAAAACCGGAGGTGCCGAACCAACCGGTCGAGGTGCCACCGAACATAATTCCGAAACCGATGGCCCAGAATGCCAGGGATCCCATAGAAAAATCCATCAAGTTTTTCATCATAATATTGACGGCATTTTTGGCGCGGGTAAATCCGGTCTCCACCATGGCAAAACCGGCCTGCATGAAAAACACCAGCGCCGCGGCTACCAGGGTCCAAACGTAATCGGCATGGGACTGTACCAATTCGATCAGGTTTTTATTTGATTCGATTGTCGGTGGTTCGTCTCCGGCCCAGGAACGAGAAATACAAATTGCTGCAAACAAAATTGAAAGCCCCAATTTCTTCATGATGAGTCTATGCTTCCTATACTTAAAAGGTTTGATTACTGCTTCAATTTTTTTCATATGATAGTCTCCCCATACCGCTTCGTCATTTTAGGTTTCTGGAATTTGCAAATTAGCTTGTTATTTGAGCAATGTCCGTGCCATTACGCAATTAGATATCGATTAAAGCTTAACCAGTTGTAATATATGCTAAATTCCTAAATACCATTCTAGAAGCGATTAAATAAAAGATTACATTATTGTTATATTAATTTACATTTAATACAAATTTGTAAAATTTATACTGCTATGGCTTTATCCGGACTGGATCACAACTAAGTTTTTCAAAATCTGCTGCCAGGGAGCCTACGCGTTTCAGTAGATACGCGCGTTGGGTGGGGTCCAGAGATCGGTCAATTTTCATCAATAACCTGAAGGTAACCTCAGTGTTGTAATCAACCTTTTTCTGATAGTCCGTATAGGAAATGTTGACTATTTTTTAAACATGTGCCATGTAATTTCAGAATAATTGATCTATCAAATTAAATTACTTGCCATAAAATTAAAGCCAAGGTAAGCGTCACCCGGTGCTACATTTTCTGTTAACCGGCCATTGGCGCATAACCCTAAGAAAAAGGAGGTTTCAGTATGAGAAAGTCACTAAAATTTTTAGGTTTTATGTTGATCGCCGTCGCCGTGCTCGCTGTTGTGAGCGGCGCTACTTTCGCGAAATCGCTGACCGTCGGTGTCAGTTGGTCAAACTTCCAGGAAGAGCGTTGGAAGACGGATGAGGCCGCTATGAAGGCACAACTTGAGAAGCTGGGTGCCACATATATCAGCGCCGATGCGCAAGCCGATTCCAGTAAGCAGATTTCTGACGTGGAAAATTTGATCGCCCGGGGCTGCAATGCCCTGATCATCTTGGCTTACGACGCAGACGCCATTTCTCCGGCCATAGCGAAGGCCAAGGCCGAAGGCATACCTGTTGTTGGCTATGATCGTCTGATCGAAGATCCATATGCGTTTTATCTGACTTTCGACAACAAGGAAGTCGGTCGGATGCAGGCGCGTGCGGTTTTCGATGCCAAACCCGAGGGTAACTACGTTTTTATCAAAGGCTCCTCCACGGATCCAAATGCCGATTTTTTGCACGAAGGGCAGCTTGAGGTGCTGAAAGAGGCCATGGATGCCGGCAAAATAAAAAATGTCGGTGAGCAGTACACCGACGGCTGGAAGCCCGAGGTCGCTCAAAAGAATATGGAGCAGATCCTGACCGCCAACAACAACAAAGTTGATGCGGTTGTGGCTTCCAACGATGGTACCGCCGGAGGTGTCGTGGCAGCACTTACTGCCCAAGGCATGGAAGGCATAACGCCGGTGTCCGGTCAGGACGGCGATCACGCCGCCTTGAACCGCGTTGCCAGAGGCACCCAAACCGTGTCTGTTTGGAAAGACGCGCGCGAATTGGGCAAAGCGGCAGCCAACATCGCCGTGGCCTTGGCCAAAGGCGAAAAGGTCGACAATGCAATCAAATGGGCGGGCGGTCCCAAAGGCATTGAGATGGATTCTATCCTGCTAAAACCGGTGCCTATCATCAGGGATAATCTGAACATTGTGATCGATGCCGGCTGGGTATCAAAGGATGTGGTCTGCCAGGGTGTTGATGCCGCCAAGTCGCCGGCGGCATGTAAATAGTCATTGCATTTGGGAGGGTGTGCCGAATAGATTCTGGAATACCCTCTTTCCTTTTATTTCCCTAAACTGAGCGGTTTCAGGTTCAGAGTTCCGGGTTCAGAGGTTGTAATTCCCGACATTGCTTACGTTTCAACACAAGGCCGGGATTTTCCTCTTTCACCTATTGGGTGTGACAACCTTGCAGGCCCTATAGATTCAAAATCCTCTTAGGAAGCATCTTTTTGGGTTCATTAACCGGGAACCCTGAACGCTGAACCGATCAACCTATGAAGGATCTAAATGTCCAACCAGGCGCAGCAGGCCGCAATAAAAGAAAACACACTGTCGCGATTCCTTCAAACCCTCGACATTGATACTCGGATGCTGGCCATGATCGTCGCATTGATCGTGATCTGGGTAATTCTGAATATCATGACCGACGGCATCTTTTTTACTGCCAGGAATTTGTACAATTTGGCGGTCCAGTCGAGCGTCGTGGGTATTATGGCGACCGGGATGGTCCTGGTAATTGTCAGCCGCAATATCGATCTATCTGTCGGATCGCTGCTCGGATTCACCGGGATGGTGATTGCTTATCTGCAAGTGCACGTGTTTCCCCTTGGTGCCGCCTGGAACTGGCCCTTAACGATCCTTTGCGGTCTGGTCCTGGGCGGGCTTGTGGGGGTATGGCAGGGTTGGTGGATATCATATCGTGGGATACCTTCGTTTGTGACGACCTTAGCAGGGCTGTTGATGTTTCGCGGCGCAGCCTATTTAATCACCGATGGCCGGACCGTGGCCCCCATGGACAAGACCTATCAAATCCTGGGGGGCGGCATCGACGGCTCCATTGGGGCGACATGGAGTTGGATTCTGGCCGGCATGGCCATCGCATGGATGTTGGCAAACACCATAATGGTCCGTAGAAGCTGCCGTAAATATGGGTTTTACGTAAAGCCTCTTTGGGTCCATCTGCTTTATCTGACCATCGGAGCAGCCCTGGTGTGCGGTTTTGTATTGGTAATGAACGCATATTATAAACCCAGGACAGAGATTCCACGGGGCATACCCGTACCGGTCTTGATCATGATTTTTGTGGTGGTGGGCATGAGCCTGCTGGCCAAAATTACCCGGTTTGGTCGATATGTATTCGCCATCGGGGGTAACCCTGAAGCGGCTGAATTAGCGGGCATCGCTGTAAAAAAGATCACAACCCTCGTATTTATGGTTATGGGCATTCTCTGTGGAATCGCAGCGGTCATTACCACGGCACGGTTGAACGCCGGTGCTAATTCTATGGGTATGCTGGCCGAGCTCAACGTCATTGCCGCCGCTGTCATCGGTGGAACTTCCCTGGCCGGTGGTCAGGGCACCATCTATGGCGCTATTTTAGGGGCGGTGATCATGCAGAGTCTGGATAGCGGGATGGTTCTTTTGGGTATTTCCAGCGCCATGCGCCAATTGGTGATCGGCGCGGTTCTGATCCTGGCCGTATGGTTTGATGTGGTTTACAATAAAAATAAGCCTTAGGGAGAAACACCATGAGCCAAACGCCACTGGTTGAGATGATCAATATCCACAAGCGATTTGGCGGTGTTCATGCCGTTAATGGGGTGAACCTTGATCTCTACCCTGGCGAGGTCGTCGGCGTTCTGGGTCACAATGGGGCGGGAAAAACCGTATTGATGAAAGCCCTTTCCGGAGCGATTCCCTGCGATGAGGGAGAGATTCGCATCAATGGTGAAACCGTTCAAATCGAATCTCCGCGGGATGCACGCAAATACGGCATCGAAACCATATACCAAACCCTGGCACTCGCCGACAATCTGGATGCGGCCGCCAATCTGTTTTTGGGCCGGGAGCTTATGACCAATCATGGCTCACTCAACGATCGTGCGATGGAAAGTGAGGCCCGCAAAGTCATCTCCCGATTGAATCCCAATTTTAAAAACATCACCGATGCGGTTAAAAATATGTCCGGCGGTCAGCGACAGTCCGTCGCTATCGCCAGAGCAATCTACTTCAATGCCAAAATTTTGATTATGGACGAACCCACCGCGGCGCTCGGTCCCCAAGAAACAGCCATGGTCTCTGAGTTGATCAAACAGCTCAAAAGCGAGGGCATCGGTATTTTTCTGATCAGCCATGATCTGCATGACGTATTTGACCTGTCGGATCGTGTGTCCGTCATAAAGAACGGCAAGTTGATCGGAACCCGACAGACCAAGGTCGTCACCAAAGACGAAGTCCTGGGGATGATAATTATGGGCAAGCTCCCGGAGGCAGCTTGACGGGGTTGGAGCTGATGGTTTTTGAAATTTGCAGAATTTGTGATTAAGGCGATCTAAGACCCGCCTTCCTGGTTTGATATTGCCGTCGCCAGGCGTTTGCGCATGAAAATGGTCATGGCATTCCAATCCGCTGCATGTTGGTGTCATGATGATTATCGTGGTCAGCTAGGTTAGGCGGGTTTACTTTTTGGGCACGGTTTGAACAAAGGCACCGTATTTATTCAATTCTTCCAGTCGGCAGCTCCAAACCAGCTCTCCCTCGTGGACGGTTATGTCCGGACAACAATCGCACATATCCTGCCTGCCATCGATTTCGAAATTAACCGGTTGAATGATCATAAGGCTTCGGATATAGGCCGGCTTACAAGGTCAACGATTTGGGGATACACGAGGGGATCGCCGCCAGCTATAATCATGCAGTCGCTTTTGCGCAGTTTTTTAAAAACTTCCAAGTCCGTCCTTACCTCGCCCAGGGTTTTGTGACCCGGCCCCCGTGGATCTCGGTAACAGCCCTCACAACGCAGGTTGCAATCGGTAGTGGGTTCCAACCATGATATGCCATTGTCAGCGTAATTCCTTGGCAGGCGATAATATTCGAGATGGTTTAATGGTTTCACCATCAATTCGTCATTCGATATTCTGCGGTCCGGTTGATATAATCGGTTCGCATGGCCGAACGGGCCAATTTGCCAGATGTCGTCCGCGGGATACTGTTGCGGGGCACGATCTCGACTTTACAATCAATTCCAAATTCTGCATGAATCAGACCGTGCAGATGTT
>JARFPZ010000440.1 GCA_029288035.1 Desulfosarcina sp. | reverse complement strand
CGCTTCATTCCTTCCAGAGGTCGACATCGACAAGGCCCAGCCGGGCGGCATAGCGCACCAATTCAAGCGTGCTGTGAAGCCCCAGCTTATTCATGATGTTGGTACGGTGGTTTTCGGCTGTTTTGGGACTGATGAAAAGCTTTGCGGCGGCTTCTTTGGCCGAATTCCCCTCCGCCAGCAGCACCATAATTTCCTGCTCCCTTGGCGTTAAGGTATCATAAGCCGCATCCGTGATTTTCATTTCCTTTTCAGGCGTTTGCATCAGTTTCCGGACCACGGCTTGGGACACGGCACCGTCCATGAAATATTCACCGCTTAACACATGCTCGATTCCTTTCAAAAGCCTTTCAGTGGCCGATTCCTTGGTCATATAGCCGGTGGCCCCGGCCTGAAAAGCCTTGACAATATAATCGACCTTGGAATGCATGCTGACAATCAGGATGCGGGTGGGTGGTGAGTTGTTTCGGATTTCGCGGCAGATCTCCAATCCGCTTCTATCCGGCAGCGACAAATCCAACAGCACCAGATCCGGCTGAAGACTTTTGACCAGATCAAGGGCTTCGCGGGCCCTGCCGGCCTGCCCGATCACTTCATATTCGGTCGCGGGTTTAAGAATCGATTTTAGCCCTTCCCTAACGAGGGGATGATCGTCAACGATTAAGATGGTTTTCTTTGGCGCCACGCTTTTTCTCCGCAAAGGGCAGCTTAATGAAAACTTTGGTGCCCTGCCCCGGTTTGGATTGCAGTTTCATTTTTCCATTCAGCAGGGTGACCCGTTCCTGCATGCTGCGCAAGCCCATTCGTTTCTCCTGAACGGCCGCCGCAGCGCGCGCGTGCACATCAAAGCCCCGGCCGTTGTCCTCGACTCTGAGGATAATGTTTGGAAAAGCGGCGGTCAGTTTCAGTGTCGCCCGCTCGGCGGCAGCATGCTTGCGGATGTTGGTAAGACCTTCTTGAACCAGGCGGTAAACATTGATCTGAATAGTATAATCCAGCTTCAAGTTTTTCAGGCCGGCGGACTGAAAATCGACCGGCAGTCCCCACATTTGAGTAAAATCCTCGCAGAACCGGTAAATCGTCTCCACCAGCCCCAGTTCCTCCAGCAAGGGAGGGCGTAACTCATAGGCCATATTACGCACACCCAGGATAGTGTTTTGCAGTGCTTCGCAAATTTTTTGAATCCGGTCGGCTTCCGGTTGTCGTTTGCCTGAAAGTTCAGCATAAATTAAGTCACACGACATTTTGGCAACCGACAGGTCCTGGGCCACCGTATCATGCAGCTCACGCGAAATCATCTGACGCTCATCCTCCTGGGCCTGAATCAGTTGTTGTGACAATTGGTGAATACGTTCTTCGGAGGCTATGCGTTCTGTGATATCCGCCATGGCGCCCTCGTAGCAGGTCATCTGAGTGTCGGGATCACGGACGATGGTGGTATTGATGCTAACCCAAACACTTCGTCCGTCATGCCGACACAATTGAACGGTAAAGTCGTGAACAAAGCCTTTTTCTCCAAGCAGGCGCTGAAATTGTTTGCGATCATCGGGATCAATATAAATCTCCAAGGAATTGTTCTGCAGCAGCGTATCTTGATCCGGATATCCGAGGATGTCCAGCATGGCGGGGTTGACATCCAGGATCGAACCCTCCGGTGTGGTGCGGTAGAGCCCGATTGGAACACTGTTAAAGAGCTCCCGGTAGCGTTTTTCACTTTTGCGCAGCGCTTCTGCTGTACGCTTCTGTTGGTCTATATCGCGAATGACGGTAATTCTAACGTCCTTGTCTTTGTATCTCATCATTTTGCCACGAATCTCGACGTGAAATTTGGTGCCGTCTTTCTTCTGTGCGATGGCCTCATAAGGTCTTTCGTAGCCTGACAGTATGTGGCCCTTGACCAATTCTTTCGACTCATCAGCAATGACATCGGTACCGAATATGCCGATTAACTCGTTATAATCATACCCGAATAATTCAGCCGCGCTTTGATTGGCATCCAGGCAGATACCATTTTCGGAAATGAAGATGGCCTCAAATGTTGCCTCAGACAGTGCCCGATACCGTTCTTCACTTTTCCTCAATACCTCCTGAGTCTTCACCCGTTCCGTATTGTCTCGAACGGCACCGATGACCTTAAGCCGGCCACCTATCGTAAACCTCCCGACGCTTATTTCCCCAGGGAAGACAGTACCATCTTTTGTATAGAAGTAACGCAAAGCCACCCGTTTTGGAAATGCCCCACCGTCTCTGATCTTTTTAACATGAGACCTTGTTTTTTCTTTCTCGGCCGAGATATCTTCGACCCTTAATGTCAAGAACTCATCCTTGGAATAGCCGTAAAGATCCAACGTCGATTGATTGGCATCTTCGAACTGCCCGGTCTCGGCATCAAAAATCATGACCGCATCCGAATCGTTTTCAAAGAGTTGACGATACTTCTCCTCATTTTCCCGTAGGGCCAGCTCGGTTTGGTGCTGCATGGTGAGGTCGGTAATTGCCGTTCGAAATTGTTTTAAATTTCCTTCGGTATCTGGCACAGGGATGCTTTCCAAAAGTCCATAAAACGTTGACCCGTCATTTTTCAATAGCTTCAGCTCGCAGGTCTGCCTGGTTGCAGTTTCTAAAACGCGCCGCCGGTGAAAATAGAAGCTATCCTGAAAGTCCGCCGCTATAAAGCGTGTAAACGAGCTGTTTATCAAAGACCGTCTATCCACGTCCAGCAAATTGGCGCCGGTAAGATTTACCTCTTCCACTAAACCTTTTTTATCCAGGGTAAAATAACCAACGGGCGCAAAATCATACAGTTCAACATATTTATCGCGCACCTCCGCCAAATTCAGCTGCGCTCGGCGAAGCTCATCGTTTTGAATTTCAAGTTCAATTTGATGGACCTGCAACTCGTGAATCAGCTGCTGGATATCTTCCGGCGGAATATTACCAAGTGCCTGCGGCTTTTCATTCAGCAATGCTTCGGCCTGATGCCTTAAAGCATCCAATTGATGTGATTTGGTTTCGCTTTCTTTCATAGCCTATCTCAATGAATCTGCCCGCCGCAAGCGGATGAAATATTCATAAAATCATGATAATAAATAAGAAATTAAATACAGAACGATTCGTCCGAAATCCAGCACGGTTGACGCAACACCAGACATTTGTGTGGCATCATATTTTACGACATGTCGGCAGTTCTGAATTTATGCCATACAGTATAACGCAACCATAAACAATTAAAAAGTTTCAGAAATACGTTAGCACCTTGAATATGGGACACTGAAAGCTTGATTATTGACCGCCTTTTAGGTATCGTGAATATACTTGACTTTCATGAAAGGAATTTCAAAATGAAACCCGCTGAAATCCAAAAGATTCTGGCAGCCTGTGAGCTATTCAAGGGCCTGGACCAAAGCGAAATTAAAAATATTGCCAAAATGTGCCGGGTAAACACCTTTAAAACGGGTGCACTGGTTTACCAGCAGGGTGATTTCGGAGAAAACATTTACATCATCGCAAAGGGCCAGGTCATATTGGAAAGAACCGTGGACATGGAGTCCCGTGAAGGCCGGGTGATCATCGCCACCCTCGGCAAGGGAAGAGTATTTGGATGCTGGTCCACTCTGCTGGATGAGCCCCATATTATGATGTTGAGGACTTTTTGCCAGACACCCGCAACTATTTTGGTTCTAAACGGCGCCCAACTGCGGGAAGGCATGATCAGCGACACTCGTCTAGGATTTAATGTCATGGAAAAATTATGCTTCCTGTTGCGGGAACGCATTCAGTCTGCCTATGGCGCCATGGAAAAGATGTAATTTGCAGTTTTGGAGTCGTGAATGGATATAGAGCTCAGTGTAGAAGAAAAATCTCTTCTGGAACAGATCAAAACAGATCTTGCTAAAATCGGAAACGATCGCAGCAAACTGATTCCCATCCTTCAATTGGTTCAACAAAAACTTGCCTATCTTCCCCCAGAGTCCATTCACCTGGTGGCCGACCATTTGGATATCTCTTCTTCAGAAGTTTACGGGGTTGCCACTTTTTATAACCAATTCCGTTTTAACCCGCCCGGCAAAAACCCGGTCAAGGTTTGTTTGGGGACCGCCTGTCATGTGAAGGGCGGGGATATTATTCTCGAAAACTTTGAACGCAAACTGGAAATCAGAGAAGGTGAGACGACACCGGACAGGGAATTCAGCGTGGATCGTGTGGCTTGCGTCGGGTGCTGTGCTCTGGCGCCGGTGACCGTGGTGGGGGAGACCGTATACGGTCATATGCAACCCAGCAAAGTGGAAGGACTCGTGCTGAGGACCCGGCTTGAAAAAGAAATGCAGCAAAGAGAGAAACAAAAAAATGAGCCCACCGAATAAAACACCGGCCCGTTTCGGATTTGAGGAAATCCGGCGGAAAGCAGAAAACAGACGCAAGGCATTCAATGAAGCACCGGGCCCTAAAATTCATATCGGTATGGCGACCTGCGGAATTGCTTCCGGAGCCCTGGCAACTAAAGCCGCTTTCGAGGAGGCGCTGGCGCAGCACGGTATAGACGCCCGTATCCACACCGTGGGGTGTATCGGCCACTGTTACGCAGAACCTTACGTCATCATTGACCATCCGCAATCCGGTTTTCCCCCAATCTTCTATGCCGAGGTAAGTCCCGGTAAAGCCCGGATGCTCGCCAATCTTTTTCTAGTCGAGGGTGACCCCCGCTTCGAACATGTTTTGGGTGCCACCGAAGAAAATGATATGATTCCGTGGGTGATGGAATTTTCGCGGTTCAACCGGGAAAAGCGGGTAGTGATGGAAAAATGCGGTCGCATCGATCCGGAGGACATTTACGATTACATCGCCGAAGACGGCTATGCAACGCTGGTCGACATGCTCCAACAGTCGTCTGAAGAAGTCATTCAGCAAATCAAGGACGCCGGCCTGAGAGGCAGAGGCGGTGCCGGTTTTCCGACGGGGGTTAAGTGGGAGCTGGCCGCTGAGGAGCCCCGGGATACCAAACTGGTAATTTGCAATGCCGATGAAGGGGATCCCGGCGCGTATATGGATCGCACGATCCTGGAGAGTAATCCGCACCAGGTTCTGGAAGGCATCATTGCCTGTGCTTATGCCGTCGGCGCTCATAAGGCCATTGTTTACATCCGGGCGGAATATCCGCTGGCGGTCAGAATCGTCACCGCTGCAATCCACCAGGCCCAGGCTCTCGGACTGATCGGCAAGAACATCCTGGGCAGTTCCTTTGACATTGAGATCGAAGTCTTTCAGGGATCCGGGGCGTTTGTCTGCGGCGAGGAAACCGCCCTGATAAGCTCCATCGAAGGTTTGCGCGGCATGCCGATCCAGCGGCCGCCCTATCCGACCAAAAGGGGCCTGTGGGGAAACCCCACGATTATCAACAACGTCAAGACCCTGGCGTCGGTACCCCCCATTCTGAAAAACGGGGCCGCCTGGTACAGGCAGATCGGCACTGAGAACAGCCCCGGAACCGCCATATTCTCCGTCGTCGGCGATGTCACCCACCCGGGTCTGATCGAAATTCCGATGGGAGTGACCCTGCGGACCCTCATATTCGAAATTTGTGGTGGTATTCCGCACAAAAAGAAATTTAAGGCCGTTCAGATCGGGGGGCCCTCCGGCGGCTGTCTGCCCGAGTCGTTTTTGGATACGCCCATTGACTTTGACTCGCTGACTGCAGCCGGCGCCATGATGGGCTCCGGCGGTATGGTGGTCTTGAATGAAGATACCTGTACGGTGGACCTATCACGCTATTTTCTTGATTTTACCCAAAAAGAATCCTGTGGTAAATGCACCTTCTGCCGCATCGGAACGTTTCATTTGCTCAAGATGCTGGAAAAAATTACCGAGGGCCAAGGCC
>JARFPZ010000413.1 GCA_029288035.1 Desulfosarcina sp. | reverse complement strand
TGGCCGGCGGCAGCGATATCTGATTAAATCCGGATGACAGAAGATTTTAAAGTCGGGAGTTGGACTGCAGAATGTAAACGGGACTGAATGGCACAGGGTTTAGGGCGCAAGGCGTAAGGTAAGACCGTAATGCTATCTTTTTTTACCTTACGCCTTGAACCTTGCGCCATGTGCCATTTTTGCTCGCAGCGCGTACCCCGCAACCCGCAACGCGTAACACGAAACCCGCAACCCGCAACGCGCATCCCATCTATTGCTTGACTTCTTAAACAATTACCTGCTATGGATGTTGGATCTGACTGAAACAATTTGAAAAAACAGGTGAATTTATTTCAATAAACATAGGAGAAATTTTATTGGTATAGGTAGTATCAAAAGCCCCGCATTTCATTGATGTCAGCGGGGCTTTCGTTTTCATATCTTCGATTGAGACGCATTGATTTAACACAATAAAAAAGGAGGCTTGCGAATGAATCGACTTAAACATGCACCTATGATTTCAGTCCTTATTTTACTATTAATGGGGACATTTTGGCAGGTGGGATGGGCTGGGGAAGGTGCACCGGAAAAGACCAATTGTGATGCTGAGATTGCGTGGGAGGTGGTCAAGGAGGCTAAACTGACCCAATTCGACTGCGCGATGGGTGAGCATGGCGGTCAACCTGCACTCATTTTTTCCGTCGGGATTATGAATCCCACAGATAAACCCTTACGATACCGGATTAATATCTTTTTGGAAGACATGGAGAAGGCGGCCGGACATCTTGTACCGCGCAAGGGGAAACCGCCAGTGGTGGAGCCCAGCAAGGCGGCTACCGTCAAAATACCTTTTATCGGGACGGGTAATGAATCGAAAAAAATCCTGGTGGTTGTTAAAACGATCAGCAGCTAAATGTCGAATGACGATTGTCGAATGACGAATTGTGGATGTCGTTTCGCTCCGCTTTTCTTTAAAATAAAATATAAAGGAGAATGACAAAATGCAAAAATTGAGCACGAAAATTTTTCTTTTAAGTCTTGTGACAGTGTGTTCAGTCCTGTTGATCAGCGGCCCTGCCATGGCCGGGACCCAATTTGTTTCCATCGGTACCGGTGGTACCGGCGGTATTTACTATCCTTATGGTGGTGGGGTGGCTGAGATCTGGACCAAGTATGTAAAGGATGTCAAAGCGGTGGCCGAAGTGACCGGCGCCAGTGTGGAGAACGTAAAACTGGCCCACAAGGGTGAAACGGTCATCGGTGAGGTCATGGGTGATGTCGCGGTCGCGGGCTTCAATGGATTGTCAAAATTTAAAGGTAAAAAACACGATATCCTGTCCATGGCCATCATGTATCCCAACCTGCTGCAGGTGGTTACTTTAAAGAAAAGCGGGATTACCGACATCGAGCAGATAAAAGGCAAAAAGATCAGCTCGGGCAGCCCCGGCAGCGGAACCAATTTTATGTCCGAGACGGTATTCAAAGCCCTCGGAATTCCTCTGGATTCCTACAACGACAGCCGTCTGTCGTTTACCGAAACTGCCAATGCCCTGCGTGACGGCACCATCGACGCGGGATTCTGGTCCGTGGGACCCGGTACCAGCTCGATTCTGGATCTGGCCACCACCCATGACATTCATATCATCTCATTTACCCCGGAACAGCAAAAAAAAATCCAGGCCGCCAACGAGGAATACTCTGCCGTTGATTTGGCCGGCGGTGTGTACCGCGGGGTTGATAATTCCGTCCCCACCATCGGGGTTTGGAACGTGATGATCTGTCAGAAGTCGCTGAATACGGATTTGGTTTACAACCTGGTGAAAGCCCTCTTCGAACACCAGGACTATCTGCTTAAAATTCATCCCTCGGCCTCCTATACGACTGCCGAGAATGCCGTCAAGTATTCACCCATTCCGCTTCATCCGGGTACGGTCAAGTATTTAAAGGAAAAAGGTATCGAGGTGCCTGCCGGGCTGATGCCTTAGATCATTGGTCCAATTGGACTAACGTGATCAATGTGTGTTGTGAGTTGCTGGTTGTCTGTTGTCGATCAAAAAGGATGGCGGACAACATGCAACCTGATCAAGTTTTTAGACTCGATTAGGATAATACAAACATTATTGATTTTTACAGGATTAGAATTTTCCGAATGAGCGAATATATTAAGGATCCAAAAGTTGTTTGGTTCTGCCTATATTCGGATTAGGAAGAGCAATTTGTCAAGTGGCAGCCGGCTGTTCATCTTACTGGCAGCCGGCTTGATTTTATCAGTTTTTTGGGCTGCGGTAATGGCGCCCGGTGGTTTGGAGCTGCAAGTGGCACCGGTAAAAGGCGGCCCACCGTTGCTGGTGTTACCTTTAATGCCGGGAGAGCGGTTTACTCTGCACTATTACCATTCCGTTGAAAACGCCCCGATCTGGGAGGAACACAGCCTGGATAAAAAGGGGCGTATTTATATTGAAGAAGAACGTTATTTAAAATTTGGTGCCGGGATGGGCCGCATGCCGGGCGTCGGCCGTATGGTTCGACGGGAACCCTATGAGGTCATTGAGGATATGCACATGCCGACCGGGGACTTTGTCCTGCGAATCGGTAGCCGTGGCGTGGACCACACCATCATATGGCGAGGGACATCCACGAACCTATCGGCGGTGGCGCCGCATCGAGCCGTGCGCTTTTCGGCACGGCCGGTAAGCTTGCTGTACAGTTGGTGGCGCCGTCTTTTACCGCATTCGGCCACACCGATCTTGGGGAGTGATTAATGCCAGGGGAAACACCAAACTCAAAATTCAGCCAGCCGTCAACTGGGATTGCGACCGGGAGCAGCGCACCTGCCGATCACAATCTATCTTTGGTGCAGGTGACTGCCACGATCGTGTTGGTGCTTTCCGTCAGCTTAAGCCTGTATCAGCTATATACGGCAGGGATTGCGGCCCTGACGGCACTGATTCAACGGTCAATTCATCTGGGTGCCATCCTGTCACTGACGTTTCTGCTAAAACCGCCTTTTAAAGGTGCACGCAAGGATAAATTAAGTTTCTGGTTGATTCTAGACTGGACGCTGGTGTTTCTGTCCATACTCTGCGTCAGCTACATTATCTACAATCTCAATGCGATTTTTGAGCGACAGGGAGACTGGCTGCCCAGCGACTTGGCAATTAGTATCATCGGCACAATTCTCGTACTGGAAGCTTGTCGCAGGGTGATCGGGACCGTCATGACGGGCATCTGCATGGCGGCGATTGCCTATGCCTTATACGGTCCGTACATGCCCGAACTGATTATCCACAAGGGTTACAGCATCGAGCGGATATCCACCACCCTGTGGCTGACCACCGAGGGCATTTTTGGTCTGCCCATCGGAGTCGCCGCTACCTTTGTTTATGTATTCGTGCTGTTTGGCGCCGTACTTGAAGCAACCGGCGGCGGCAACTTTTTCATCGATCTAGCTTACGCCCTAACCGGCCGTTTTTCAGGCGGACCGGCTAAAACCGCCGTGGTGGCTTCAGGTTTCCTGGGCTCGGTTTCCGGTTCCGCTGTCGGCAATGTGGTGGCCACCGGCTCTTTCACCATTCCCATGATGAAGCGCGTCGGCTACCGACCCCATGTCGCCGGCGCCATCGAAGCGGCCGCTTCCACCGGCGGCCAGCTCATGCCGCCGATCATGGGTGCCGGGGCCTTCCTGATGGCGGAATTCACCAGCACCAGCTATCTGACCATCATCAAGGTAGCCCTGATTCCAGCTATCATGTACTACCTGACCGTGCTGTTTTTCGTGCATTTTGAAGCCCAGAAACAAAATCTGCGCGGGCAGTCCAAAGAAAATCTGCCTAGAATCCGAAAAGTTTTGCGAGAAGGCCTGCACTTCATCATTCCCCTTGCCATTCTGATATATGTCCTGGTCGCCAATTACTCGCCCATGATGGCAGGTTTTGTGGCGGTTTTGAGTACATTTGCCGCCAGTCTGATTGCCAATGCCGTGCGTTGGAAAGTGTCCGCCAATCGACTTTCGATCGACGATCCTCAACGCATGCGTCTGTATGATTTCGGCCGCAAGGAATTCAAGCAGATAATAGGGTCATTGGAGAAGGGCGCCCGCAACGCGATTATGGTATCGGTGGCCTGTGCGGCCGCCGGCATCATCGTTGGCATGGTCACACTGACAGGTATGGGCCTCAAGTTTTCCAGCCTGGTTTTGGATCTCAGTTTCGGCATCAAGGCCTTGGCGATTCTGCTAATCGGCGCTGCCTCGCTGGTCCTGGGCATGGGACTGCCGGTAACGGCCAGCTACATTGTGCTGGCAACCCTGGCCGGTCCGGCATTGCTGGATATGGGGGTACCCATCCTGGTGACCCACATGATCGTATTCTGGTATTCCCAGGATGCCAATGTCACGCCGCCGGTCAGCCTGGCCAGTTTTGCCGGGGCCGGCGTGGCCGGTGCCAATCCCATGCAAACCGCATTTACTTCCTGGAAATTGGCCAAAGGACTGTATATCATTCCCATTATCATGGCCTACCGCCCACTTCTCGGGATGGGCCCAGACTATGAACTGCTC
>JARFPZ010000202.1 GCA_029288035.1 Desulfosarcina sp. | reverse complement strand
TTTAATTTAAACAATAGGTTAAACGTTAAGATAGCCAAAAGAAATCATAGATCAGACAATTGTTTTTTCCGACCTACACCTTCTATATTAATCTCACCTAAAAATCCAGCAGCAAACAGGGTGACAAATTTAAAACCCAACCCGGACAAGCCGGAATTGAAGATTGAAGATTGAAAAGTGAAGATTTTAGGATTTGAATAAATAGATACTAATGAGCTTTAATAGCGTGAGCGGAGTCTATTCAAAGAACAGGAGCAGAAACCAAGTCGCAAATAAAGATGAATGACTTTTGTTCTCGATTGTGGTATAGAAACATCCTGACAAGCGCTTCATTTTTCCATCGAAACAAAAGGCATCTTGCCAAATCTGTCTATGGCGTATTAACGCAATTGTCGCGAAAACTCACTCTGGATTTGAGGAGGTATCGTGAAATATTGGCGCCAACCCCTTGACAAACACCGTTTCCAGGTCCCTCACGGCATTATTCATGTGATTGAAGAACGTTGCAAAGGTTGCGGATTCTGTGTTGAATTCTGCCCAAAAGAGGTGTTTGTAATGTCAAAGCGAACCAACTCAAAGGGCTATCATCCACCCGAAATCACCGATAGCTCGCTATGCGCCGACTGCGGATTATGTGCTCTGCTCTGTCCCGATTTTGCGATCTATGTTGAAAGCAGCGATATGCCCGCCAAGGACAACGGGCAGGCCGAATAACGGGATCAAGTTGAAACCTGAATCTTGCATAAAAATTAATGGGAAGTTTGAACATTATTTAAAAACAAAAGGTTATTTTGATTTGGGAAGCATAGAAAAATACTCGACAGGTAAAAATGATGACGGTGGATTTTATCCCGTTAATTTTTACCCTTCGGGCGAGCCGGAGGCCCTCATATGCTGCGTTGCTAAGGGTTCGAAGTAAAGAACCACGACGTCACCCTTAGACGCCTTGCCTATGAAAGCCTCCGACTCGTGTAAAATCCAGGTGATAGCCTTCAGCAGTCATCCGGCTTTCCCGAAGGGTAAACAACATGGCAAAATCCACCCCATCCTTCTATTCTTTGCCATGTTGTTCATGCAGCATTGGGGTTAAAAAGGATCACCTATGAAGTCCTTCCTCATACATCCATTGACCTTAAGGCTCTTATCGGTCGTCATTGCCTTTGGTATCTGGGAATATCTCGGACGAATTCCCATCAGTCCCGCATTCCCGACATTTTTACAGACAATGTCCGCCCTCGGCGGCATGATAGCGGACGGATCGATGCTCTCAGTCTATCCGGCTACCTTCCAGCCCCTTCTCATCGGGCTTATTATCTCATCAATTCTCGGCATTGGCTGCGGCGTCTTTATGGGGCTTAATGCAAAGGCCGAGTGGTTCGGTGCACCGGTTTTCATTATCTTGCAATCTGCCCCGCTGGCGGCCTTGATTCCCCTTCTTACCTTTGCTTACGGTATCGGGTTGACTTCAAAGATTTTAACCGTCTGCATCATGGCGATGCCGGTTATCGTGTTAAACGCCTATAGTGCGGTGCGCCATACGCCGACGTCGATGATCGAGATGGGCCGGTCCTATCTTGGCAGTTCCCGCCAGATCATTCTTAAAATTATTATTCCATCGGCAAGTCCGGTTATTTATGCCGGGCTGCGACTGGGAGCTGCTATGGGATTCATTGGGGCGATTCTCGCGGAACTGCTGATCACACCAACCGGAATAGGTGATCTGATAACGTATAATCAGTCTATTGCCGAGTACGATAAAATGTATGCCGCTATTTTCTCAATCATGGTGTTTGCAGTGATTTTTATCGAAATTTTAGAACGTACGGAGTATATATTTTTCAGGCCGGATAAGAGGGTGACCCAATGAGTTCTATTTCAGAATCTGTATCCAAAGACGATCTGCCTATCGCTGTTTCTGTTAATGGGGTCACCAAAATATATCCCGGTGGGGTTGAAGCGTTAAATGATATGACCATCCAATTTCCGAAGGGAGAGCTTACCTCGCTTCTGGGTCCCTCCGGTTGCGGTAAAACAACACTGTTGAAGATTATTGCGGGGTTGCTTGCGCCCACTTCTGGAAACGTCACCGTAAATGGTCAACCGGTAACCGGGCCGGGTAAGGAGCGTGCCTTCGTGTTTCAGGACTTTGCACTGATGCCCTGGGCCTCGGTCCTTCGCAATGCCGCATTTGGCCTCGAGCTGCAGGGGGTTCCCAAATCAGAGCGCAATGCAATTGCGGAGAAGCATATCGAGGCGGTTGGATTGAAGGGGTATGAAAATCTTTTTCCTCACGAACTTTCCGGCGGCATGCGCCAGCGCGTTGGATTGGCGCGTGCCCTGGCAGTCAACGCCGAGGTTCTTTTGATGGACGAACCCTTTTCGGCAGTTGATGAGCAAACCCGAAGAAAATTTCAGGAAGACCTCCTGGACGTTATAGCGGATGAGAAAAAGACATTTATTTTCGTGACCCACTCGATTGAAGAGGCGGTTTACGTCTCTCATAGTATTGCCTTGCTGCTGCCACGGCCGAGCCGGGTCTCTGAAATCATTAGACCCGATATCCGCCGTGACAT
>JARFPZ010000346.1 GCA_029288035.1 Desulfosarcina sp. | reverse complement strand
GTCCTTATATTTCCACATCTTATCGGGACCCAGATTTTCCGCATCAATGCCAATGATCATGTTGACGTAATTCATCACATCTTTTCGAATCGCAAAGGGCTCGTCCATATAGGCATTGAACATTTCGGTCATGATGCGTTCGCGATATAATCCTTTGGCGGTTTTAAGGTCTTCAAGGTATTTGGTTCTGTCATTGGCTTCAGTGACATAATCCAGGATGATTCGATCCAGGGCCTTGAAGACGTCATTGGCGAACATGCATTGGCCTTCATTGGTTTCCGAGCTTTCAATCAACAACTGGATGGCTCGTCCAAGATTTCGCTGCCCCAGGCCTTTCTGACCAAAACGGTTGATAATTTCCGGATCCTGATTAAGGGTGTCGATGACTTCGGCCAAGGTTTTGATGCTCTTTTCACCAGCGACCTCTCCGGCGGAAAGTTTCATGGTTTCCACCGGGGTCAATTTTTCCGAACGCGGCAAACGTGATAACACAACGGCAATTGAGGCTGCATAATTTAAATTAGGGTCCTGATGCAGATTTTCCCTTGTTAAGGTCGTGCGGGCCTCGCTTCCGATGGCGTAATTCGTGAGATCTTTTTGCAGCTTGTAATTGGTGTTATGGGACACATAGCAAATACGGCAGCGATCGACAATGGGGGCTTCTTCTTTTTCAGACAGGAAGCGGTGAAATTCGGAATTATTGCTGGTGGCCACGATCAAGGTATCAATGGGCCATTTATAACCGTCAATTTCGATACTGCGGTTTTGGATGACCCCTAAATACACCTGTACCAAATCTTTTTTGTTTTTATAAATTTCGTCACTGAAATGGATCCCGCCACCCGCCACCCGGGCCAAGGCGCCTCGTCTTAAATCAAATCGATAGGGATTGTTGGTATCCGTGATGTGAAGCAGGCGCTGAATCGACTCCTCACCCAGCAGGTCGACCGAGGAGGAGGTGATTTTATCTTTGGCGGGGTATTTGCCGGTCACAGTCCCCAAGCTTTCAGTTAGCGGCACCGGAATGATTTCGATAAATTTGAGCATTTCATCGATGGTTCCATCCGTAAAGTTCCTGATATCATTCCAGATATAACCGCTGCAAGCGCCGATCGGGCGGTAATTTTCATAAAGGGTCTCAATTTCTTTGTCTGAAAAACCAATTTGTTTGGCAAGAAATTCCTTGTTCTGATCAGGATCTTCAAACAGATTCATCGCCAGGATCATGGGGTCTTCATAGGTTTGTGATTCAATCGTGGCGATTCGGCCGTAATTTTCCAGCTTAGCGAGATTTAAAAACTTAAAGGTGTACTTGCGGTTTTTGTCCTTTGACAGAAAATCGCGATATTTATTGGAGAGAAAATCAACCAAGAAGGTTTTCCCGTTTCCCGGTTCGCCCACAAGCACAAAGGCCATTTCTTTGGATGATCCCCCTTCGGCGGCGTCTTTCACATAAGAGACAAAACTGTTGATCTCATCGTACATACCGATCACATGCTTGGATCCCTCACGGAATAGGCTGAAATCATATGTCGTTTTACCGTTGACCACTGCTTTTGTGATTTCGCTGTCCAGGATCATTCGCGATACACCCTGAAAAGCATTTTCAAAACAACGGTTGCCCTCTTTTACTTCGGTCAGATGGTGGCGGAGTGTGCTGGCGTTATTAGACATTTTTCCTCCCCGAAAGATTCAAGTTAGGGGCTTGGCCCCAAATGGAATGTTGGAATTCTGGAATAATTTTAGAAATCCCGGTAGATAATATTGGTCGGCCAATGCCATGCAAACCATACATTAGGCCGGTATTGTGCTCCTCACAAATTCTATATGGTTTTGGGGTTGAGGGTAATTCTGAAAAGTGCCGCTTAGTGCTACGATTCGCATTTACAGTCACGTAGAATTATTGATCAATCCAAGATGATCGCTCACTCAGCACTAAGTCCTGAGTGAGTAAATACGTCATCGTATTTACGAATCGATGGGCTTAGGCCTTTGGGCGAGCAATCAGCAGAGAAGTTTAGTAATTTTCAGTATGTCCAGGTGTGCGAGCGTTAGATTCCCCAACGGCCTTCAGCAATATCGTAAGCACGAATCTTCAGGTGGCAACCCCGTTTATACTTATAACAGCAGGTTTTACACGGTAACGCTTCTATGACATTAAAATGACGGTTTTATTTTTATTCTAGGAAAATTTAAAAGAATAATTTGAGTTTCTATTCCAGGATTATTTATGTGACCGGTTGATACATTTAAGTAAAATTCGATTTTTTTATTTAATTTCAATAATCTTTTAGATAGTTACGTTGCCGAATACTAGTGATCGAAACAGCTTGATAAAAATTTGGTCACAAGATAAAGTATCTCATTACGAACGTATCGTATAACCTACTGTATAGTTAATGCAAAATTGATACCATTATGAAGATTTGGAAACGTGCGGCATTTTATGCCTTTGGTTGGGTTGCTAAACTAGTGGCGACATTATGGCTGAGCACCTGCCGTATCTCCGAGTTCGGCCGCGGGATAGAAGCGCGTTATTTAAAAGATAACCCCGGAAAAGGCCTTCTCTATGCCAGCTGGCACAGGGGGTTGTTTTTTGTTATTTACTGGTACCGTAACCGGAACATCGTTTCAATTGCCAGTGCCAGCCAAGACGGTGAACTGGCCGCCCAGGCAGCCAGGCGTTTTGGATGGATCACCGCCAGGGGATCATCATCCCGGGATGGTCGAAAGGCCTATCGTAAAATGGAAGCCCTCGTTAAAAAAGGCTACAGGGGCGGGCTGGTGGCGGATGCACCCAGAGGACCGCGCTTTGTCTCCAAACCCGGGATCATCTATCTTGCCAAACGTACCGGTCTTCCAATAATTCCGGTGATATGGAGCGCGGATCGATTCTGGAAATTGCAGAGCTGGGACCGGACCATTATACCCAAAGCGTTTGCCCGCATTGTTGCCCTGTATGCCGATAATTACCTATATGTACCTGTTGACGCCTCCCGGCAAGAGTGCGAGACATGTCGTCGGCAACTGGACCACATGCTCAATCGAATTATGTATCAGACTGACCGTTTTTTCAATACCCCCAGTGTAACGGATCCTCGCCAAATCGAAGTGCCGGAACCGATACCGCTGCCGGATTAAACAGAATTCAGAATTGGGAATGCGGAATGTGGAAAAGAGGTGCGCTTTCAGGGCCTCGTCATTTATCCAAGTAGTTGACTGATTTAAAAAAATTACTTGCACAGTGAAAATACTAACTAATGCAACTTGTTTAGAATTTGCGATGACGTTACCCAAGGTGCCGCTTTTTCTAGTATTGCAATGTGCCATGACATCGGCTATTAATTTGAGGAAATCGAGGAAATTGAGAGGTTGACCATGAAAAAGGAATTTGTGGAGATTATAAGGGGTGCGGACACCCGGGGCTGGAAAAAAATCAAGGTGGATTTCGGAGATGATTTTGTGGACATTGAGGTACCGGGCGACTGTGAAATTTTGAGCATGCCGTCTATGCCCTGTCTGGTCGATTCAGCGGCAGAAATCACCCAGGCCTTGAATCAACCGACCGGTTCACCCACGATATCCGAAATTATTCATTCAAAGGGCAAATCCGTTGATGATCTTACGGTTTGCATCACGGTATCGGATATTACCCGCCCCGCCCCTTACAAAGGGGAGAACGGCTTGCTGCCGCCCTTGCTGGCACTCATTGAACAGACCGGCGTAAAAAGAAAGAACCTTGTCATCGTCATCGGCAATGGAATGCACCGCCACAGCACCCTTGAGGAGCGAATCTATATGTACGGCCGGGAGGTGGTGGATAATTATCGAATCGTGGATCACGATTGCGAGGACGACAATTCCATGGTTTTGGCCGCTCAAACCAAAAGAGGAACCCAGGTTCATTTGAATAAAATATTTTATGAATCGGATGTCAAAATCATCACGGGACTTGTTGAGAGCCATTTCATGGCAGGGGCATCCGGGGGTAGAAAGGCCGTCTGCCCGGCCCTGGTGAATACCAAAACCATCCAGTTTTTTCATAGTGTACACGTTCTGGAAGATCCAAGGGCAACCAACCTGGTTCTCGAAGGCAATCCCTGTCATGAGGAGGCTCTGGAGGTTGCTCAAACCGTGGGAATTGATTTCCTGGTCAATGTTACCCTCAACAAGCGTTTGTGCCTGACCGGTGTTTTTGCGGGTGCCCTGGAGGAAGCCCACCGAGCAGCTTATGAAGCCATGAAAAAGTCCGTTATGATTCCGGTGGCGCAGCCTTTCGATATTGTTTTAACCCACGCCGGCTACGTCGGCCGCAATCATTATCAGGCTGTCAAGGCCGCTGTCAATGCCATGCCCGCCGTCAGAGAGCAGGGGGTGATTGTCATGTTGGCCAACAACATCGACGTTGAACCCATCGGCTCCCAGGAGTACAAGACCTTATTGCATCTATTCAAAATTCAGGGACCGGACGGCTATAACAATATCCTGGCGCATCCGGACTGGATCTTTACCAAGGATCAATGGGAGCCTGAGATGTGGGGCAAACCGTTTCGTAAGGTCGGCATGGATGGATTGATCTACTGCTCTCCGCAAATACCGCAAGAAGATTTCGATATCATCCCGGGGCCAAACGGTTATGATTTTATTGGTAGTGATGCCGATTTTGCGACCGACAAGCAGAAGGCGGTCGCCATGTTTCAAAATGCGGTCATTTGCGCGGTCAATCACCCGAGATTTGCCGGCAAGAAACCGACCTTGGCTTTTATTGAGGAAGGTCCTTACGCGGTGCCCATGGCCGGTGGGTAGGGTGATGACAGTTACGTATGACCTGGCCTCTGACTTTTATCCCAATTTTTCCCCTCTGACCAGTCTTTGAGGCGATTTTAGATTTCGAATTTGCAGTATCGCTTCGCTCTATTCTTTTATCCGTCGATCTTGATGATTTCGTAAAAAATGCCCCAGTTTGTCATACCGGACTTGATCCGGCATCCAGAACATACTGGAATTACTGGATTCCAGCCTTCGCCGGAATAACGATTGAGACCTGTGTCAGACTTTTTACGAATTCATCACCAACGTCCCGATCGATACCTGATATTATTGTAAGAGGTCAGTGAGTGCACCTTAACGGGGAAACCGGAACCGCTCAATCTATACATCAGAAAACCGAATACCCCTCGCTTCTGCAAATTCTATTAATTTATGATAGAATATATAGATAAAAATGCGGATCCTGAAAGAAGCTACAAAATTTTGAGGAAAAAAATAGCGTAAATTCAAGATGCAACAGATTATACTAAAAATAAATAATAACATTCAGAACGATTTGCCCGAGTTCAGTATTGTTGACGTGATTTCTGACACTTCTGTTGCATCAGATTTACGGCACGTCAATAGTTCTGAATTTTACTTAGGACAATAGATAGGGTTTAAACAGCATGGTTAAGCGCATTTCTTTCTGGTTAATTATTGTTTCGATGTTAATATTTCCAAATTTTGGCATGGCCTACACGGCTGAGTTTGAAATTGAAGAAATAATTACCGCCATTAAACAGGATATTCAAACCGCCAGAATGACCGGGTCGGGAAGTCCCAATTTTGATGTTGAATCTGTTAGTGTCGCTCTAACCGTCGTCTCAGCAATATCACACAAAGGCGTTTTAATCGTGAAGGTTGCGGGATATGATCCCGAAGCTGAAAGTCAAAAATTAAACCAGGGAACCTATCATAAGCTAAATTTTACATTAACGCCGAGCGGAGCACCTGGATTTGCCCCGGAGTCGTCCTTTGGTTTGGTAGAGCCGATAAATAAGATAAAATCCTCCTTGAGAAAAGCGTATAATAACCCACCAAGCGCAACGCTAGCCGGATTATCCATTATGCTTCAATTCGCTATCGAAAAAGTGAGTGATGGCGGCTTCAATTTTAATATAATTGACGTAACGGATATTAGGGCTCAGAGTATTGCTACCCACTATGTTACGATTAAGATGAAGCTTGACAATTAAGCGCACCTCTTTATTGAGATTCGAGTATCTCGCACCCTTCAATGAATATTGCAGATTTCCAACAAAGCTGCAACAGTATCGTACCAAATGGTAATGGAGAGGGTATAGCTTCATGTCCATCAGGCTATCGGATAACTGGTGGCGGGTGTCATTGGAACCATTTCAATACTAGTTGCCAAACAATGGCTTCACGACCATGGTTGAATGGATGGAGCTGTGGGGGAAGAAATAATTGGGATACAGTCCAAGAATTTCATACACATGCCGTATGCACAAGGACGCGCGGTCGCTAATAACATCCAGAATACTTAACTTGTTAATCCTTACCATTAAAGTATACCTATAAAACTTTTACCTATCTGATTCTCAAGTCCCACCTCAATCCCGCCGATAAATCCAGTATCTTCCGTTTCTAAAATAGGTTTCAATAAATTTCTATCGGAAAGGGTCCATAACGCATGGCAAAGTCTAGAGATTCCTACAATCTTAAAGAAATTAACCCAAGGCTATCTAAACAATGGCATCCGACTAAAAACGGTAATCTGGTCCCAAAAGATGTCACCCCAAGCCCCAATCGAAAATTTTGGTGGATTTGCGACAATAACCATGAATGGTTGGCCAAAATTTCTAGCCGAACTCATGGCTCGGGATGTCCCATTTGTACTGGTCAATCTGTCTGTGAGGATAACTGCTTGCAAACAAAAAATCCTGAATTATCCAAGGAATGGCATCCAATACAGGGTTCGCTTATTCTTTTTTTGGCCAGACTTCCTAAAATTTTTTATGGTTCTATTAATACTATCAAAAAAAAACTATTATTTGATGCCTGGTCTATTTCAAACACCAACCACAAAGATGAATGTATGAAAATTCTTTTTTTAGGTAAAAATGAGACTGACAAGAATTACTTTTGCAATCTTATATTTAATGAGAGTTTTGATGAAACTTATCTGGGAAAGGTATGGATTTGGAGAATATTCCTTTATATCTGGGGATTTCGAAAAAACTATGATCTAATAATTGTCGAAAGCATTATGAGATTCTGTAATCTATTTAAATCAAGAAGTAATTTTGTGATCCCTTCTTGGGTTAGCTGTGAAATAGATCTGGGTTATGACATTGGATCACAAAGTATGTCAAAAAAAACATTGAAAAATAATTTAAGAAAAATAAACCGAGGCAATTTTAGCTATTCAATTACAAAAGATCCCGACGATTTCGATTTTTTTTACTACAAAATGCACCTTCCGTATATTTCAAAAAGACACGGAGACACGGCAATAAAAAAAAGTTACAAGGATATGAAAAAAAGTTTTGAGAATGGTGAATTGCTGCAGATCAAAGAGGGGCAAAAAATTGTTGCGGGTGTGATCATAGACTATAAAATAATGGATAGTATTCCAAGAATTACCATATTAGGCGTTTTAAGAGGAGATTTCAAATACGTCAAAAGAGGAGCAATTATCGCACTGTACTACTATACGATCCGATATTTAAAACAAAAAAAATATGAAAAATTTAGTCTTGGCTTGACACGGCCATTTTTCAGCGATGGCGTTTTACATTATAAGTTAAACTGGGGTGCAAAAATTGTTTGTGAAACATCGCATGCGTTTCTGCTATCTTTATCCTCCAAAAAGAAATACTTAAAAAACTTTCTATCATGTAATCCCTTTATCTTGAAAGATAAAAGCAACCTTACCTTAGCGACATTTTCTGACCGAAATTACAAGGAATGTCCCTATTTGCCTAAAGATAAAAATAAATTAAAACTATATGGTCTAAATAAAATAACTTCCTTTTCATTATAATAGTTATTAATAACTAGCATGATAATAAATAAGATACATACACTATTACGAATACATAAAGCTTTAAAAGGCGTTTCATTTGATCGAAAGACACTCATGGATTTTCAGCATTTGAAACTTCTTGATATTTTACAGTACGCTAATAGACATATTCCATTTTATCGGGATAGATTTAGGGAGAATAATATTGACATTCCTGTTGATATGCATGCAGATGATGTTGAGCAAATACTACGGCAAATCCCGGTTCTTCAAAGGGACCAATTGATTGGTCTACCGATCAATGACATTATTTCTACGGAGTGTGCCTTTAAGGGATTGCTGTCGGAAAAAACATCAGGCTCCTCAGGGAAACGACTTTTTGTTTATACCACAAAAAAGGACTTTTTGTGGAAAAACACAATAAGGATGAGAAGCTTGCTTCTTTCCGGGTATAAACCATATTGGAAAAGGCTTGATTGTGGTACGTATTATGGCAGGACAAATAACCCAGCAGGCAATTTTATGATGTTGCGGAAAAGAGTTATTCATGCGACCCAAGACATTTGTGATGCAGTCAGCACAATTGAGGATTTTAAGCCCCATTGTCTGACTGGTTTTCCACGGTATTTGCAGCAGGTTGGAAGACAATTACGAAAGAAGAATAGAAAGATAAAATTGTTGATAACTCTGGGTGAAATGCTTGATGCAGCATCGAGAGAAGACTTGGAGCAAATGTTTAATTGTCCGGTACGGAATCATTACGGTGCTGTTGAATTGGGCAGATTAGCGTTCGAGGATTATACTACCAGTGAAATGTATTTGAACGAGGATAATTATTATTTTGAGTTGAATGAGAGTAATGAACTGTTAGTGACAGCGTTTAATTTGCATGCGATGCCTCTTATCCGATATAATTTGAGAGACGTAGTTGAGCTTGAAGAGCCGGATGATAAATATCCGTTCCGAAGGATAAGATCGATCCTTGGAAGAAGTGACGATTTTATAGTATCGAGAAGCGGCTTGATGATTTCACCTTATTCATTGGGTGCAATAATATCAACATGTAGTGGCGTAAAGCAATATCAAGTCATACAGATGATGAGAGGCAAGATTGTTATAAATATTGTACGAAATGGTGAGTTAGATACGAATTCTTTAACTGAGAGTTTAAATAATCAAAAGCTCAATATAGACTATAGCGTTAACATAACTGATAGAATTAAGAGAGATCCATCCGGGAAATATAAGGCGATAATAAATAAAATCGCCTGATATTTTAGTAATGTAGAGAGGAACAAATAATGGGTGATAAATTCATTTTAAAAATTTTTTACGCCAATCGGGATGATACTGACTAAAGACATGACTCATCATGTTCCCGTGTCGTTGTGGAGACACACACCTCTGATAATATAGCTTTCCAACTAATCGTCAGAAATTATCGAAATTAAACACACCTCAAAATCTCAACGACGAATGCCGCTGGAATTTCAATCCCACCCAATAGTGAGCCGCTTTTAAGGCGAATTGAAGATTTGCAGATACGAAAGGGCACGAGAAAAGTTCATCCCCCTGAATTGGTCAGAAGAAATGGACTGTGGATAAAATCTCATGGCAGCGAAAAGTTCTATTACGGCATTGACCTAGTGAAATTTTTTTTGGATCTGCTAAGTTCAAAACCTGCGGAAACAGTTTCAGAGGTGTATTCCGAGATCCAGTACGTGAAAGCTAGCATCGCAAAGCATCCAAAAACCTGTATGAAGGGATTGCTGGTTGAAACTGAAATGGAAAAATTCAAGTGCGTCCAATGCGGCCATTGCTGCCTTAATTTGCCGGACGCCTATCAGATATCTGTGCCCGATTCTGACGTAAGACGTTGGAAACGAGCGCAACGATTCGATATTCTGGAATGGGTTGATACTTTCGTAAAAAGAGTAAATACATCTGCCGGATTCATGAGACCAAGCCCAAACATTGCCGAATTTTTCCGAAATCCAAAAGACACGCACTAGATAATGGCTGCAAAGGATTCCCCACAGATTGAGTTTTGGCAAATCCCGGTCTAGATGATGATCAGACAATCTAATTAGTTAAAGTCATTAGGTATAATTAAGCGCTCAAAAAACCTTGGGATCTTGCAAGATATTGAAGATTAGGGTAAGCTTTGTGTAACTGATACGCTGATATTGCTGCACCATCTGCCCTAAAGCGCGCCGTCACAGCACAAACGAATAAAAATTTATTTCATATTTAGAAACCTTCGAAACGTTAACTGCCATTAACTCGTTAAGACCAAGGGGTGCTCAATATGAAGATAACCAGACGAGATTTCATCAAAAGT
>JARFPZ010000302.1 GCA_029288035.1 Desulfosarcina sp. | reverse complement strand
AAAGACCGGGTGTTGACCCTATCCGGTGAACGCTCATATGAAAATAATGTAAAAGAGGAAAATTACTATCGCCGAGAAAGGTCTTACGGAAAGTTTCAGCGGGCATTTACCTTGCCGGCCGATGTTGATTCAGACAGGATTAAAGCTGAGTTTAATGACGGCCTCTTGCAGATAGAGGTACCGAAACCCGAAGAACAAAAGCCTAAAAAGGTCACAATTCATTAAGCATCATAAAACTTTATCTTAAAAGCATCGTTTCAACCGGGGTGACATAAATTTGTGTCACCCCTTTTTTTTGTTTGATTAGGTCATATATTCTATGACTAAACAGTTCCGGGTTTAGGGTTCCAGGTTCAAAGGTTAAAACTGGAAGAAATAATTCGTCTTTTTTAGTTCTAATTAAGCAGTTGGAGGCTTGAGAGTTCAATCACAGTTCTTTTTTTGGAGAACTGTCAAAAACGGTGCCTCTTATATTCAATTGCTTTAATGCAGGGCAGGCTATGAAATCATTATTTAAAGCATTCCTATATGTGATCAGAGGTTTTTGGCAAGGTCTGTCGGCCTGTCGTGTTATTTTTGGGAATTTAATTTTTTTGGCACTGATCGTCCTTTTTCTTTCAATTTTATTTTATGACAGCCAAAAAGATCTTCCCGATCAAGCTGCCCTGATTTTGGCGCCGCAAGGTGATATCGTCATCCAAAAAACAGAAACCATGCTTTCCAGCCGGTTGATGGGAGAGGCGAGCCGCAAAGAAACACTACTCAAAGATATCATCGATGTAATTGACCATGCCAAAGACGATCAACGGGTGAAATTGCTGGTGCTCGACTTGCACGATATGGGGAATGCCGCAACCAGTAAGCTTGCCGATATCGGTGAAGCCCTTAAGCGATTTAAAAGCAGCGGTAAACCCATATATGCCTCCGGCGACTATTACGGACAGCAGCAATACTATCTGGCCGCCCACGCCGATCATTTGTATCTGCATCCCATGGGTGGCGTGGTGCTAACCGGATACGGGATTTATCGCAACTATTTTAAAAGCGCCTTGGAAAAATTGATGATTCAATTCCATGTGTTTAGGGTCGGGACCTACAAATCTGCCTTGGAGCCTTTCCTGCGAGATAACATGTCCGAATATGCAAAAGAAGCCAATTTGTCGTGGTTGAGTATATTGTGGAAAACCTACACAGGTAGCATTGCTGAATTGCGTGGTTTACAAACCGAAGCTGTTGACGATTATATCAACAACGTATCGGTAAATTTGTCCGTGGTTAAAGGTGACACTGCCCAACTTGCACTGGATCACGGCCTGGTCGATGCTTTGAAAACCAGGGATGAGTTTAGAGAAGAGCTGATTGCTCTGGTGGGTGAAGACAAGGATGAGATGACCGTTAATCAGATTCAATTCGATGATTATTTAGATGATATTCAACCCCATCGTGAGCAGAACCGTGAGAATGCTTCAAAAATAGGTGTTATCGTCGCCAAGGGTGTGATACTGGATGGCGTTCAGCCGGCTGGGAGAATCGGCAGCGACACCTTGACGGATGTGATCCGGCAAGCCCGCCTGGATGATGCGGTCAAAGCGCTGGTTCTTCAAATTGACAGCCCGGGTGGTAGCGCGCTGGCATCTGAAATTATCCGCAGGGAATTAGAACTTACCCGCCAGTCCGGTAAGCCGGTGGTTGTATCCATGAGCTCGATCGCCGCCTCCGGTGGATATTGGATCGCCTCTTCAGCCGATGAAATCTGGGCAGCCCCCAGCACGATTACCGGTTCCATTGGAATTTACAGTGCCTTCGCAACATTTGAAAAAAGTCTTGATTATGTGGGCGTTCATAGCGACGGCGTAGGAACCACCCAGGTGGCTGATGGCTTTGATACCACCCGTCCGCTCAATCCAATCATTGCGGATTCAATGGAGCAAGTCATCCAACACAACTATCAGCGTTTCATCAAAACGGTATCCGAGGGAAGAAACCTTACTCTCCAAGATGTTGAAAAAATTGCTCAGGGCAGGGTGTGGGCGGGGGAAACAGCCAAAGAGCTGGGACTGATCGACCAATTCGGCAATTTGCAGGATGCGGTGCAATCGGCGGCGAACATGGCCAATCTAAAGATCTACGACGTTATCTATATCGAACAGCCACTAACCGCCAGGGAAAAATTGGCCAAGCGGCTCAATCAATTTCTGACAGCTGCCGCTAACGATATGTTGGGGGGGGCGGCTCACCCCGCAGTTCGGTTTATTAAGAAATTAGGTCCCGAATTGGAGGCCATTGCAGAATTAAACGATCCTGAGGGGGTTTATGCCTACTGCCTGGTTTGCAATGTCCCTTAGCCGTATCGACCTGCAGTGATATCGGCCTCGGCATCAGGCGCGGATGTGATTACAAAAAAAATCCCGGGATAATCCCGGGATGTCGTTTCTAGTAGGTTTAAAAAATTAAATTCAAATGCAGGAAATTATTCCAAGGCATCGTTAAGAAGGCCTTCTCTGATCATTTTATCCGCAATTTTATCAGCGTCTATCTGATAAGTTCCATTTTGGATTTGGTTTCTAAGCTCTGATACTTTCTCTTCCCGCACGTCGGGAATATCGTTCAACTGGCTGCGGGCCTCCTGAACTCTTTTGGCGGCGTCTGAAATCACGACCGTATCTGACTTCTTTACCGAATTTTCAGGTTTGTCGTCAGATGTCCCGACTTTATTTTTATCTTGAACTTGATTTACATAGGCATCAATGCCGATGCCCTGGTTTCCATTTATTTCCATGTTCGCTTCTCCTTCAACAGAATACTGTTACTAAGCTTAACTCAATATCCTATCCCTGTCAAACTTGTTTTCATTTATGTTATCGGTACTTACGAGGAATACTTTAGTTATTTTTGAGAGGTGTTGAGCGGGCAAGTTACCGCAATTCAGCAAAATTTTCAGAAGTTCAGGCACTAGAACGCAAAGGCTCAAAAAAAGAATAAGGGACTTTTAATAATTTCCAATTGCACGGCTTGCCATCTGCCTTTTGTACGGTTTACCCAAAAGAATACGCCCGAGCGAGCCATAATCTTATACTACTTTTTAAACCCGGATTCTTGACATGGCGACATTGTGGCATTAAGTATAGGTCTATATTGATACTGACTCGTGCCTCCCGGATTTGAATTCTGATTCGTTGCAGGGATGAACCCAAATTTTTAACGATCTACGTAAGGGGGTGGGAAACATGCAAGTAGAACGAAGGAAACAGCGGCGATTTAAGGTAAAAGATAATACCTTTGCGGTAATAAATCCAGATCCTGTAAAAATGGTTCCAATTGTTGACATTGCTATGGGAGGAATGGGTATCTATGTTGATAACGGAGCCAAATGGATGAACGAGTGTTCAAAATTAGAAATAATGGCAGCCGACTGCAGTTTTTATCTGGATAACCTTCCCTTTGAAATCATTACAAACTTCAAAGCGTTTCCCTGGGACGTTTCCAATATGTTGGATGGCCGACGCTACAGCTTGAAATTCGGAAACCTGAGGCCGGCTCAAAAATCACGCTTAAAATATTTCATACGGAATTACACACGCAGTAGTTCAAAATTGCAATTACTGCAGAAAATTAGCAACCTGCTGCATCCGACCTGGACAAATAGCTATTCGGACCAAAGCTGCAATCTCGGAATCAGGCAAGGCCTGCATTAATACCAGAAATATCACTTCTTGAGGTTGCCCGTTTCCCACCAGCACGTCTATTTTTGTATGCATTTTTTTGATATGCAGAATAAAAAAGATGAAACTTATCGAAAAGCCTCGAACACGGCACTGCGTATCCTCACAAGACGAGATCATTCAAAACACGAACTATCCCAAAAACTAAAAGCGCGGGGCTATGCTGCAGAAACTATCGATGACGTTATTTCGCAATGTGAACGGCTGGATTATATTAATGATGAACGAACGGCCCAGGTCTTCATCCGCCAGCTGCTCAGAAAAGGGTATGGCTTGAAACGCATCGCATCCGAGTTAAATCTGAAAGGCTTGCGTGGTGATCAAATTCAGGAAGTGGTTTCGAAAAACATTTCCTTGTCTGATGAGCGTAAAGCTGCCGATAAAATTTATCGAAAACATATCAGGCGATTCGAACGAGAAAAGGATGTATCTAAAAGGAAGGATAAAATTTACAGATTTCTTTACAGCAGAGGGTTTTCGAAAACGGTAATCTCGGAGCTTATTTGCAAAATTCAGAACCGCTGAATTTGAACCAAACAACTGTTGCAGGCAAAGGCACCGCACGGTGACTTCTCATCCTTTGTGAGCACATTGACACAGCCGCCGTAATCAATGCCGTCCTCATCCGGCTGATACCAGGCACCTGCATCCAAACCGGCTACCCCCGGCATGATCCGGTCGGTGACTTTTGCAATTGTACGCAGCCGACCACGATCATTATAGACGGTCACCCGATCGCCATTGGAAATACCGCGATGGCGGGCATCTTCGGTGTTTATCCAGAGGGTATCGTCGCTTTTTTCTTTTAATCCGGGGATGTTGTCAAACTGGGAATTAACCCTGGTTTTGGCGTGGGGGCTGACAAGCTGGATAGGATATTTTTCAATCAGCTTATCTTTCGGGCCTTCCCAGGGTTCGATATACGTGGGAATCGCCGGTAGCTGATCAGTCTCCATCTCAGCGATCTTGTGGCTGAAGATCTCGATCTTTCCGGACGACGTCGGAAAGGGGTGATTTGACGGGTCTTCTATCTGTCGGCGGAATGCGACCCAAGGCTGCTTTAATTTTATACGATGGGCATCCTGCTGTCTAAATTTTTCGTATTGCGGGAGATCCGGGGTGCTGTCCACCATGTCTTTCAGATAGGATTCATTTGATCTCAAATTAAAATTTTTCAGGTCGAGTCGTGTGGCGAGCTCCGAAAAGATCGCCAGATCGGAGCGACATTCCGGCAACGGCGATATGGCTCGATTCATATAAATATAGTATGGGCCCCCGGTCCAGGGTTGACCGATATCTTCTTCTTCCAGGAAATGGGTGACCGGCATCACCACATCCGCATAGCGGGCTGTTGGCGTCATAAACAGTTCGTGGGCGACAATGAATTCCGGAATCTTAAGTGCATGCACACCTTTGTTTGTATTTTGGAACTGATTCAAGAGGTTGCACCCGACGATGTACACAAGCTTAATATCGCTGGCGTAACCACCTGATTTTCCTTCCAGAAGTGCATCGTAAATTTCACTCATATGGATTTTCGGATTGGGGCGTTTTGCCAGGGGAAACGATTGGCCCAGCGCGCCCAGTTCTATGCGACCGGTTCCGCCTGCCACATTTCCGCCTTGGATGCCGATATTGCCTGTCATGGCTGCCAATGTGATTGCTGCGCGATGAAATTGTTCGCCAAAGGCACTGCGGCCCGGCGCCCACCCGGCATATAAGGCCGCCGGTTTTTGAGTTGCATAATCCCCGGCGAGTGTTTTAATTTCATTCTCTGATACACCGGTGATGTTGGCTGCCCATTGAGGGGTTTTAGAGATCCCGTCTTCATCTCCCATCACATAGGCCTTGAAACGATCAAAACCATGGGTATGGGTTTCGACAAATTGATGATCATAGAGATTTTCAGCCACCATTACATAGGCCATCGCAATCAACATGGCCGTGTCGGTTCCTGGCTTGATTGCGATCCACTTTGCAGCCATTGCTTCTGCCGAAGGAGTTAAACGCGGATCGACAGAGATAAATTTTGCACCGGCTTTTTTCGCCAAAGCCAGGTATGAGGCTGTATCCGGTCCGAATCTTGTGATCAGTGGATTCCAGCCCCATAAAATGATCAATTTGGAGTCAGGTAAATTGTCGCGGCTGTTTCCGGTAAATCCGGAACCCAAAGTGGTTTGGGATGCAAACGTGGCTGCTTCCATAGAGGTGTTGCCGCCAATGACGCTGCATCCGCCAAACAGGTTGAAAAATCGTTGCGCCGCCAGGCCGCTACCGTGCAAAGCAGCCTGGTTGCCGGAATAATTCATCAGAAATATAGAGCTGGGTCCATAAGTGTTTTTGACCCGCTTGAGTTCAGTGGCAGTTTTATCCAAAGCTTCTTGCCAGGAGATGGGTTCAAATTGTCCACTGCCCCGTTCGCCGATTTGTTTTAGCGGCTTGGTCAGGCGTTCGGACGAATATACCACATTCTTCTGAGACAATCCTCGCACACAGGCCTTTAAGCCCGGTCCCTGCTGATTGTCGGTACCTATCCGGATAATCCTGCCATCCGAAACATGTACCTTTAGAAGGCAGCGGCTTCCGCAGTCGTAGGAACAAGTTGTCGTAATGATTTTTTTACTGTATTCATGGGTCATGTTGACGTTATCTCTGAAAATGTCATAAAAATCAATTTTATTGTTTAGAAAATTGACAAATAATCTTGGTCCTCGATAGTGTGGTATAAGTTTTTTCGAAGGGAGACTCATCAAGGGTGCTGCGAAGCTTGCGTTGTTCCCGCAGCCGCCTGCAAGGCGATCCAGGTTGTCGCCGGGCTGGCATTACCCCAAGACGTCACCCTGAAAATTTCCAAGTAAATAATATCTATGATAAGCTATAGGAAAGTTTTTAAGCGTCTATATCTTAGAATTTCCATTCACGCTTGCGGACTGAGTATATCTACTGTAATAGATATGGTTGCCGGGGACGATCCAAGAGTGGCTATTTTACCCATTATTGAGGATATTTGTTATGAGAGCAGCTATTTATGAAGAATTTGCAAAACCATTAACAATCCGAAATATTGCGGACCCAACCCCACCTCAAAACGGTGTTGTCATTCGAGTGAAAGCGAACGGGCTTTGCCGAAGCGACTGGCATGGATGGATGGGGCATGACCCTGATATTAAACTACCCCATGTTCCCGGGCATGAACTCGCCGGCGTCGTCGAATCGGTTGGAAAAGATGTGGTCAAGTGGGTTAACGGTGACAGGGTGACACTTCCCTTTGTTTGTGGATGTGGTGTTTGTCCTCAATGTGTTTCCGGCAACCAACAGGTCTGTGATAAGCAATTTCAACCGGGGTTTACTCATTGGGGTTCTTTCGCCGAATATGTCGCGATTGACTATGCAGATGTAAATTTAGTGCGGTTGCCGGATGAGCTCGATTATGTCACAGCGGCGAGTCTGGGTTGCCGTTTTGCAACCTCGTTTCGGGCCATTGTTGAGCAGGGTAAGGTCTCAGCCGGACAATGGGTTGCCGTGCATGGCTGTGGCGGGGTTGGCCTGTCTGCAATTATGATTGTCACTGCATTGGGCGCAAATGCTGTTGCTGTTGATATTAGTGATGAAAAGCTTGATTTTGCCCGCTCCGTTGGTGCGGTGGCATCCGTCAACGCCACGGAAGTAAACGATGTGGTCGAAAGCGTTCGTGATATTACCAAGGGCGGCGCTCACGTCTCCATCGATGCCCTCGGCAGTCCGGTTACCTGTTTCAATTCGGTAGCTAATTTGAGAAAGCGCGGCAAGCATGTTCAGGTTGGACTGATGCTGGCAGACCACCATCGCCCTGTCGTACCGATGGATAAAATCATAGCCAATGAACTCGAAATTCTGGGAAGCCATGGCATGCAAGCCTATAAATATTGGGCTATGCTTGAAATGATTCAGACCGGTAAGCTGCAGCCTCAAAAATTGATTCAAAAGACAATTAGTCTGGATGAGGCATTAGAAGAACTCATCAATATGGATAACTTTAGAAGTATTGGTGTGACAGTCATAAACGATTTCTCATAGGACAATAGAGGTAAGGATGTCAAAAATCGTCGATCAGCCGGAACGCTATTTTAGGCAGTTTGTCCCGAAACGAGATGAGCTCCTGGTTGAATTGGAGGCCGAGGCCGAACGGGAAACTATTCCCATTTCGGGGCCGGTGGTGGGGGAGCTGCTATATATTTTAGCCTGTGCTGTAAAAGCCCGCAGAATTTTGGAACTTGGCACGGCCACCGGCTACTCGGCGATTTTCCTGGCCAAAGCTTGTGAGATGTTCAATGGCTGTGTTGTAACACTGGAAAATGACCACGCCATGGCAGCCAGAGCTCAGCAAAATTTTCAAACAGCCGGAATCGCTCATCTTGTCGAGATACGAGTAAAGGACGCTTTGGAAGCGCTCTCTCAAATGGAAGAGATGTTTGATTACATTTTTATGGATATTGAAAAGCAGGATTATATCAGAGCGCTGCCCGATTGCGAACGGCTGTTGGTCAAAGGAGGGCTGTTAGTGGCTGACAACGTTGGTTTTAAGGATGCCGATGCTTTCAACCGGGCCATGTCAGAGAATCCTGCCTGGCGATCCGTCACGCTATTTTCTTTTTTGCCCTTACATTCCCCCGAAAAGGATGCTCTGTGCCTGGCACTACGCCGCTGAGCCACTGGAGTCTGACACGGATGGTATCCCTTGGATTTTGATTAATTGACAAAAAGGACCCATTTGAGATAAGTACAGGCCTCGTATTTTATTGCCGAACAATGACATTTACTCCGTTAATATAAAACGATTGGATCAAATTTGACGATTTATTCAGCCATTGGGTTTTCAGTGGCTATGCTCGTTCTGGCAGCCAGCCCGGGGCCCGGAGTTTTTGCCACGGTCGCCAGAGCACTCGCGTCAGGGTTCCGGCCGTCATTTGCTGTAATTTGCGGCATTGTGGTGGGCGATGTTATTTACCTGCTTTTTGCTGTCTTCGGTCTCTCGATGGTGGCTAAAGCCTTGGGAAATATGTTTTTTATTGTGAAAATATGCGGTGGTGCGTATTTGATCTGGCTGGGTGTCAGAATTTGGTTTAAGAAACCAGCGCCCGTCACCGAAAAACAAAACCAAAATATCCATTCGCGGTGGGGTAACTTTGCGAGCGGCCTCGTTATTACCCTGTCCAATCCAAAGGTGATTCTTTTCTATTGCGGCTTCTTACCGACATTTTTTGATTTGTCTGCACTAATCCTTATAGATTTAATAATCGTTGTAACGATCATTACCATCGTGTTGGGCGGTGTTCTTGGTATCTATGCATTTTTAGCCAGCCAAGCTCGTAGAATGTTTACCAATCGACAGGCAGTCCGGCGACTCAATCGTACGGCCGGCGCTGTCATGGTTGGCGCCGGACTCGTCATCGCAATTCGATCCTGAACAGATCAGGACAATCATGAGAACTGAGATGTTGAATTTGGTATATGTTGGAGTGGGTGGCTTTGTCGGATCAATCGGTCGCTATCTTCTGGCCGGAGCAGTGTATCAAATTTTTCCAAACAGCTATTTTCCCGCCGGCACGGCAGTTGTCAACATTATAGGGTGCTTTTTGATTGGTTTTCTCAGCGGACTGACGGAGTTGCGCCAATTGCTAAGCCCGGAGGTGAGGATTTTTCTTCTAATTGGGTTATTAGGGGGCTTTACGACCTTTTCGACGTTTGGCTATGAGACGATCGCTTCTTTACGAAGTGGTCAATTTCTGCCGGCCCTTGCAAATGTTCTAATACAGGTTATCGTTGGTTTGTCCGCCGTTTGGATCGGCTATAATATAACCCGATATTTTTGAGGTGGGCCATGATGTTACCAGAAGAAGGCCAGCTGCTTCGAATTTTAATTGGGGAAAATGACAGATATGGCAAACAGCCATTATATGAATGGATAGTCAGGAAAGCGCGGGAATCGGGACTGGCCGGGGCGACTGTTTTGCGAGGATTGGAAGGTTTTGGCGCTCACAGTCGTGTGCATACAGCCAAAATTCTCAGACTTTCTTCCGATCTTCCAATTGTTATCGAGATAGTTGACACACAAGAAAAAATAGCACAGTTTCTGCCCTTAATTGACGATGCGATTACGGAGGGTCTGGCGACCCTCGAAAAAGTCAAAATTCGGTTTTATCGGGGTGGGAAGTCCAAATAAATATTGGATTTTTGAATTTAAATTTAAGGTCCACCGGCGGACCCATTCAAAGAGCGTTTAACTCAGGCATAAAGGAAGGATCCATGGTTACTGTCAATCTGATCGATAGTACGACCTTTGAGGTTATTGTTGAGAGGGCAACCACGACGAGGCATAAAGTCACGCTGACAGGCCCATATTACGAAAAATTGACGGGCAACCGTGTGCCACCTGAAGTTCTTGTGGAGAAGTCATTTAGATTTCTTCTCGACCGGGAAAGTAATACCAGCATTCTTCGAAGCTTTGACCTGCCGGTTATCGGTCAATATTTTCCGGAATATGAGAGGGTGATCCAGGGAATGTTGGATTAGGCCCCTATTAAGTGTATTCGTGTCCTCCGGGGGTTTATCGACGGAGTGAGGCGACACCCAAAAACGGATAGCTCATGCAAATCCCAGCTTTCAAGCTTGAACGCTATTTTGCCAGATATGAATTCAACATTGAGCATTTGCTGTGCGCTTCGGATTGTGAATCTTTAGCCATTCAGGACCTGCTTGCTCTGGAACCGGACGCTGCCGAGCGCTTCCATCGACACTGGCTGGGCTACACGGAATCCATGGGCAAGCCGTCATTGCGAAAGGAAATCTGCCGTCTATACCATGACATTCATCCGAATCAGGTGCTGGTACACACAGGTGCTGAGGAGGCCATTTTCCTTTTTATGCACGCCGTGCTCAATGCGAAGGATCATGTGATCGTTCAGAGCCCATGCTACCAATCACTTGCCGAAATTGCCCGAAGCATCGGATGCCGGGTGTCTTGGTGGAACGTACATGAAGACAATGGCTGGGCTCTTGATATAGACGAATTGAAACACAGCATTCAGTCCGATACCCGTGCCATTATCATCAATACCCCCCATAATCCCACCGGCTATTTGATGCCTTCCGAGCTGTTTCAAATGGTAAACCGCATTGCCCGGGAAAATGGGATTATTCTGTTTTCAGATGAAGTCTATCGGGAATCTGAGTATCAAAAAGAAGATCGCCTGCCGGCTGCCTGTGAATTAGGCGAGCACAGCGTCTCTCTGGGGGTCATGTCGAAAACATATGGCTTACCCGGTCTGCGCATCGGCTGGATTGCCACCCAAAATGAAGCCGTTTATAACGGTATGGCAGCCTTAAAGGATTACACAACTATCTGTAACAGTGCACCAAGTGAATTTTTATCTGAGCTGGCACTGCGTCACAGAGAAAAATTGGTAGAGCGAAATTTAAGAATTATTATCCGTAACCTTGGTGTGCTGGATGAGTTTTTCGCCCGATATTCGGATCGGTTTGCCTGGCAACGGCCCAAAGCCGGCGCTATCGGGTTTCCACGCCTTTTGGGCCTGGACGTAGAGGCATTCTGCAAGACCCTGGTGAGGTCCGCCGGGGTGCTGTTGTTGCCGGGTACTTTATACGATGACAAGGGCAACCATTTTCGCATCGGTTTTGGACGCAAGAACCTGCCGGAGGCTATTGCCCGACTAGAAGCGTTTTTACAACAAATCTAACAATAACTTTACGATATATTCGCGTTAACCATGTTTGGAAAAAAAACACACACACCTTCTGAAAACATTTTGATCCTTGGCCTCGGCGGGGTTGGATATTACCTGGCAAAACGATTGGCCCATGAAGGATATGCTATTACCGTCATCGAGTTAGCGAGCAGCTTGATTCGTGAGGCGGACGGAACTCTGGATGCCCGGTTGATTCAAGGCAATGCCATGAGTATTGACTGCTGGCGCGGGGCCAATGCAGAAAAAATGGATTACCTCATCGCCGTCACCGACAACGATGCCTTGAACATGATGGCTTCCATCATTGCCGATCGCTTTGGAATCTCGCGTAAAATTGCCAGGGTGCGGTCTCTGGAATTCGGGAATGAAGATTCGTTGCTTACGGTTGAAGACCTGAAAATCGATCTGATCATTCATCCGGAAGAATTGGCCGCCCAGGAAATTGTCAGAATCATCAAGCTTAGAGCAGGAAATGATATTATCGATATTGCAGATGGACAAATCCAGGTGATGGCGACGCGAATACCGGAATCATCGCCGCTTGCCCACAAAACGCTCAAAGAAATGTCCCAGACCTATCATGAGTTCCGATTTCGGGTGGTTGCCCTTGCCCGCGGAATCTCCACCGTCATTCCGGGTGGGAATGACACGCTTTTACCTCAGGACCAAATTTTTATAATGGCCGGCACCAAGGATTTGCCCAAGTTGATGACACTCACCGGTGTCGAACAGCAAAGGCGCCATCGGGTGATGATTTTAGGCGGCGGCCTGGTGGGGAGCCGTGTTGCCCAGTTGTTGGAAGAAACCGTCGAGGTAACGATGATCGAGAAAGATGAAGAATCGGCTCAAGAATTATCTTATACCTTAAAACATGCTGAAGTCCTGCATGGAGACGGTTCGGATGCCAATGTGCTGCAGATGGCCGGCCTGCTGGATATGGACACATTTATCACCGCAACCGGGGATAATGAGACCAATATCATGAGTTGTCTGTTGGCAAAACACCTCATGAACGAAAAAAACAGTCCTGAAAAATCCCGGCTACGAAAATCGATTTGCCTGGTCAACAAAGAAGACTACCTGGTGCTGGCCGCTACCATGGGGTCTGATATCGCCTTAAACAAGAAAATTCTGGCCGGCAACGAGATCCTTAAATTCATACGCATGGGTCAGCTGTTGTCTGTGGCCGACCTACATGGTTTTGATGCGGAAATGGTGGAAATCGTGGCTGAACCCGGCGCGCAGATTACCCGCAAACCCCTGTCCAAATTAGACCCTGCTTATTATGGACAAATCATCATCGGTGCTATTTTTCGAGAGGGCGAATGGCGAGTCGCTGTGGGCGACACCCACATCCACGATAATGAGCGGGCGATCGTTGTATGTAAGTCGCTGTTCTTAAAAGATGTCCAGCAGTTGTTTTTTTCTTAAAGCAACGTCGGACAAGCCGGAATTGACGGTTCAATATTTTTTAACCACCAAATACACGGAACACACGAAATAGTTTTAGATATAAACTTTTAATTTTTAGTGTATTTCGTGTTGTCGTCGTGAAATTATTTCTTCCAAAATGATGGGTAAAATACCACCAGTGCCGAAAACATCTCCAGCCTCCCTACCAGCATGTTCCATGATAAAAACCACTTCCCGACAGCGGAAATATGGGCATAGTTTTCAGATGGTCCGATCGTTCCGAACCCCGGACCGATATTCATCAGAGTGGCAATAACGGAACTCATGCCGGTGACGTAGTCCATGTCATCCACCAGCACCATGAAGCACCCACCGCCAAGGATCAGAAATATATTTACAATAAAATAGCAAATCGCCAGGTCGATGATGAACCGATCGACCGGCCGCTGGTTGAGCCGGACAGTCACCACGGACATCGGTTGAAAAAATATTTTTTTTATGGATGCGACCATGTATTTCCAAATGATAACATAATGAACCACCTTAATACCACTGGTGGTTGATCCGGCGCAGGCGCCGATAAAGCATGATGCATAGAGAAACATTTGTGCGGCCTGGGGCCATTTTTCATAATCGGCGGTGGTGAACCCGGTGGTGGTCAAAAGCGACATAATCTGAAATGTGGCGTATCGAATGGAATTGCCCAGGTTGCTGTACGTGTCTTCCTTCCATAAAATCCAGGCTACCATTGCACAAAAGAAGAGCAAAAAACCCACATACCAGCGAAACTCAGTGTTTATTTTGATGATTTTCCATTCCCCTTTGACCATGTGGTAGAACAACATAAAGGTCATGCCGCCCAAGAACATGAAGACGATAATCACCCAATCAAAATAGGCGCTATTATAATATCCGATACTTGCATTCTTGGGGGAGTACCCGGATGTCGATACAGTTCCAAATGCATGACACAACGAATCGAATAGGGACATGCCGCCAAAACATAACAGCAGTGTTTGCGATATATTCAAGGTCAAGTAGATGCCCCAGAGCCAGATCATGGTATCTCGATTGCGGGGAATGAATTTTTCTTTGGTAATCACCTGCCCGGGGCTCGATTCTGCTCGAAAGATGCGTACGCCGCCGATGCCGTGGGGAAGAAAGATAACAGTCAGGGTGAGAAACCCCATGCCGCCAAGTAAATGGGTTTGGCTTCGCCAGAACAATAATCCATGGGGGACAACTTCAATATCCGTCAGGATGGTCGCGCCGCTGGTGGTATAGCCGGACATCATTTCAAAAAACGCATCGGTAAATGAAGGAATTGATCCATGTATCATGAAAGGCAAGGCCGATACTGCTGAAATCAGAATCCACCCAAATACGGCAATGAAAAAGCCGTCTTTGATGTTCAAATCGTGATGTCTTCGAAATAGCCACCAGAGGGGCCAGCCCAATAAGATGGAAATCATTGCGGAAATGGAAATGGAGAACAGATCGTTGCCTCTGTAATAGATTGACCAGATCAAGGGCAATGCCATTGAACTGCCGGTAACGATCAGCAAGGTTCCCAGAACATGGGCGATAGATGCAAAATTCATAAGTGGCTTAAGCGGATGTTGGGGTCACTGAATCAGCGACCACCGGCAAGCTGAGAGTACGAGTAAGGCCCCTGGAAGGAGCCGGGGCCATGCTTTGCTGGTGACCGCTGGTCTGAATATACCGCAACGCTGGTGCAGGCAACCGATAACGAAGGAGAAATGGAGACAACCACTACGGAAAAATCGAAAATTAGGATCTGTTTCAAGTTGTCCCCTCCGTTTCGTGAGAAGCCCCAGGTCATTGATACCAACTCATGGTATCACTTTGAAATCTTGGTGTAAACCTGAAAGAATCAGCTTCTCAAGGGATAAGCATTTGGAAGCCAAAAGGTCGTGGGATGAAAACCAACACCTGACGCCATTAAAAACAAAACTGTGCATTCCTCCACCGCGATCAAGCTGGATTTCGCAATTGCGCTTGGCCAAACGGATGGAGATACGACTGCTGCGAACATTGATCTTTGAGACATAGGAGAATAGCACCTCAACACTGGGTGATTTGGATTTTTCTTTTCACCGAAATAAATCAAGTTGAGCGCCTCTGGAAATTCTGAATGGATCGTTTTTAAGAATCTCGAACGCCTCATCACCCGGTTCCAGCAGGATTTGGCCGTGCAGTGCGTAAAAGGATATGTAAAAGCCTTTTTGAAACCCGCGTCTGAATGCGTAGTCATATTTGACTTCTTTTTTCTTCAAAGACTTTATTTCTTCATTGAGAATCTTGATAGATTCCTCGGTGTAGATTGCATTTTCTATGGCGTCTTCGACAAAATCCTTTAATCGCCGGCCCTCTTTATCGCAAAATTTTCGGAGCAGATCATATAGCCTTTCGTCGATTTTAATCGTGGTTGAATGTTCACCTTTTGAAGAATGATATTGCATAACGAACCCCCATAATGCACCTCAGCACCTGACACTCACGGCAGGTGGTTAAGGTCTCGCATCCGTTTATAGCGGTAAGATCCTTGCGCCATGGATAATGGTTAAAATATAGACTGAACCTTCTTTTATGAGGTAAATGATTCTTGTAAAACTTTGATAACCACCAAGGTCATGTCATCTTCGGATTTAACTCCCTGACGGAATAGATCCAGCGCCGTGAATACGGCTTGCAGGATCTTAACAGAGCTCGCCGTAGCATTCCGACGAATGATGGTTTGAAGAGAATCCTTACCGAACATATTACCGTAGCGATTCCGGGCTTCTCGTATGCCGTCCGTGGCGATGGCAATGATTTGTCCGGGCACGATATCACATTGTCCTTCCATGTATTCAGCTTCTTTAAAAATCCCCAGCGGCAAATTGCCCTCGCCGGAGAGATCGTCAAAGCTGTCGGTCGCAGGGCTATACACAAGTGCGGGTTCATGGCCGGCGTTCAACCAGCGCATCCGCCTGTTCCCACGGTCGATGTCGGCATAAAACATGCTCATGAATCGACCCGAATCTTCGACATCCCTGAAAAGCTGGCGATTTACATCAGAGGCAATTTCTGCAACACTGCCCGGGCGGGAAGAATGCTCGCGGATAATCGCCCGCGCCGTAGCCATGAGCAATGCCGAGGGGATGCCGTGATCCGAGACATCACCCACCACCACTCTGATTTTCCCTTCAGCGTGATGATCGCCATCCAGAAAATCATAATAATCGCCGCCGGTTTCATCGCAATAGACACTTTTTCCGGCAATATCTAATTCATTGACGATAGGATCGGTCTTGGGAAGCAGGTTCTGTTGGACTTCCATGGCCAGCGAAAGCGAATGGCGCACCTGCCGATGCTCCTTGTCCAATGCGGCCATCACGCGTTCCCGTTCTTCTACGAAATATCTGAGCAGAAAAAAAATAATGGCCGACACACCCCCGATATTCATTACAAATGAGATGGCGGTTACAGGAGGCGGCAGGGCGGCATGTGAAACATCCTTCCCGCCCGTAAAACCGGATAGGACCACCAGAAGCACATACGCTATAAACCATGGAACCGAACGCATCGTTCCGGCGAACATCAGAGCACCGATGGGAGAAAGAATCGCCCAGAGAATTACCGCGCCGGATATGGCAAACCCGCCCAGACTCCACTGAAGAAAAAAGGGTAAAAAGAGGATCAATATGAGTTGACTATAACAGAGGATTCCGTAGTGTTTTGAACGCAAAAAGTAGAGAAGGCCGGCGCCGGACAATACCGAATACGCCAGGGGAATGCCGCCGGCTAAAGGGAAACCCAATGCCAGATAGGCGCCACCCCATAATATACCCAAGACCGTATAGGTGCCGGCCAGAAGGAGCAACACGACTTTGCGCAGCCGCTGCTGCTCCCTATCGGTTGAAAGCCCGCCA
>JARFPZ010000294.1 GCA_029288035.1 Desulfosarcina sp. | reverse complement strand
ATTACCCTGCCGCTGCTCACCCCCCTCTTAACCGTCGTGACCGTATTTTCCACCATCTGGACCTTTGCCGACTTCCAGCTGGTCTGGATTATTACCAAGGGCGGACCGGCCGGTGCCACTCATATTTTCGGAACGCTTTCCTTTCAGAGGGCCATGCAGGGAGGACAGTTCGGTGAAGGTGCGGCCATCTCCAATTTTATGTTGCCCATTCTAGTCGCCTGTGTGTTTATCGCTTTTGTTTTTTTAAGGAGAGAGGATTGAAATATGGCTATCGAACGCATCGGTTCCAAAGTGATAAAATTTTACGTGCCCCTGGCGGCGTACCTGGCATTCCTTCTCTTTCCTTTTTATTGGATGGTCAATACGGTTTTTAAATCCGACATGGAGCTTTATAACCTCGATCTCAATCCGCTCTACATCCACTCACCGACGTTAGGCAATATTGTCACATTATTCACTGAAACCATTTTTCTCAGATGGATGGCCAACACTTTTTTTGTAGCCCTCAGTGCGACGTTAATCTCCCTGGTTGTCAGCCTTCTGGCCGCCTATGCGATCCAGAGATTACAATTTAAAACTTCCGGTCCCACCGGCGTCGCCATTTTTTTAGGGTATCTGGTGCCCCAAACCATTTTGTTCATCCCATTGGCCCATACGATTTTCAAATTAAAACTGTGGGACTCGCTGTGGGCCCTGATATTAACCTATCCGACCTTTCTGATTCCCTTTTGCACCTGGTTGCTAATGGGATACTTTAAATCCATTCCCAAGGAGATGGAAGAATGTGCCATGATTGACGGTGCCAGCCGGATAAAGATTTTTCGCAGGATCATACTACCCCTGTGTCTGCCGGGCGTCCTCTCGGCCGGCATTTTTTGTTTCACATTATCATGGAACGAATATCTTTACGCCTTGGCGTTTATTTCCAGCAGCGCTAAAAAGACGGTGCCTATCGGTCTGGTCACCGAACTGGTCCGGGGAGACGTTTACCACTGGGGGGCCCTGATGGCAGGCGCCCTGTGTGCCTCGGTACCGATCGCCCTGGTGTACTCTTTTTTTGTTGACCACTATGTTGCCGGCATGACCGGTGCATTGAAGGAGTAAATCACATATGGCAGAAGTACGCTTAGAAAAGGTTTGCAAGCTTTTTGACGAAGTCGTGGCGGTTGATGACTTCAATCTGTCCATTCAGGACAAGGAATTTGTGGTTCTGGTGGGACCCAGTGGCTGCGGTAAAACCACCACCCTGAGGATGATCGCTGGTCTGGAGAGTATCACCAGCGGAGATGTTTACATTGGAGACCGTCTCATCAACAAGCTGCCGGCCAAAGACCGTAACATCGCCATGGTATTTCAAAATTATGCCCTCTATCCCCACATGACCGTGTTCGACAACATGGCGTTTTCCCTCGAAATGCGCAAACGGTCCAAGGAAGAAATCAAAGAACGGGTGCAGGAGGCGGCCGAAATACTCGGCATTCAGGGGCTTTTATTACGCCGGCCTAAACAGCTTTCCGGCGGTCAGCGACAGCGCGTCGCCTTGGGACGTGCGATTGTCAGAAAACCCGGCGTATTTCTGTTTGACGAGCCCCTGTCCAACCTGGATGCCAAGCTCAGGGTTCAGACCCGGCTGGAGTTGAAAAAACTACATGAACGGTTGGCTACCACGGCGGTATATGTGACCCACGATCAAATTGAAGCCATGACCATGGGGGATCGTATCGTGGTCATGCACAACGGATTTATTCAGCAGGTCGGATCGCCGCTGGAGCTCTACGACCGGCCGGCCAATCAATTTGTGGCCGGGTTTATCGGTAGCCCGGCCATGAATTTATTTGAGGCGGAGTTAAGCGGTGCCGGAGATGGGGTTTCCCTGCAGGCCGGTGACTTCACCCTCGAGTTGCCGCCTGATAAGGCGATGTATTTTCGGGATTACACTGAACAAAAAGTGATTGTGGGCATCCGACCGGAAGATTTCAAGCGGGCCGCTGAACACAGCCCGGGCCAAACCATACCGGCCACGGTTGAGGTGGTTGAACCGATCGGTAACGAAACCTATGTCAATGTGACTTCCGGCGACGTGATGCTGACCGCGGCGGTTGGCAGGAGAACCAAGATTGAACCCCACAGCACGATCAATCTGATTCCAATCTTTGAAAACATGCATCTTTTCGATATCCGCAGCCAGAAATCAATCCTTGGGTATTGAGGTTATTTACAGAAGAAACGGTACCCGGTGCCATTGGAATCATGGAACATTGGTTACAGGGGAATTTGACCATCTTAACGGTCAACGGGGGAATTTGGCAATGTCGAAAAAAAATCTAATAACCGGCGCCAGCACCGGGCTGGGCGCCGAAACTGCCCGTCTCCTGGCACCGGGAAACGAAATTTTCCTTCATTACAATGCCGCTTAAGAAGCGGCCCGTAACGTCGCGGAAGAGGTTTCCAAGGCAGAAGGCAAAGCACATCTGATTCAGGCTGATTTGACGACCGAGGATGGTTGCCGGGGACTGGTCCAATCCGTATCAGAAAAAACCGACCGGTTGGATGTCCTGTTCAACAATTTTTAATTGAAAACGATTTTATAACCGGCGAGACCATTGATATTAACGGCGGGCTTTTCATGCGCTAATTTATCCGCCCCGGAATTTACACATTTTGGGTTTCTGGTTGCTGCTTTCCGATTTAAGAGTACTGCATCAGCCAAACTTAGCGGATAAATTACTCGACGCTGCGCATTATTTGAACCGAGTCTCTGATCGATCGGTGGCCGGCGGCGGCGCCGGTGTCAGCCGGCAGATCGCGTCGTATAGATCGGAACTCAATTTGATGTTGGCGCTTCCAAGCGAGTCTTTCACCTGACTGGCATTGCGGGCGCCCATAATCGGTGCGGTAACCGCCGGGTGATGGGTCACCCACGCCACCGCCAGAGAAACCGGATGGTGACCGCTATCTGCGGCCAATTGGGCAAACTTGATAGCGGCATCGTAGATCCATTGTTCAGCGTAACGTTTTTGGTACATATCATCTTTGGTCAGGCGCCCCTGTTCGGCCCGGCGGTCTTTACCATACTTTCCACTTAGAATTCCCCCTCCCAGAGGGTTATAGCTGATCACGCCGAGATTTTCAGATTGAGCCAGGGGCAGAATTTCAACCTCAGCCTGGCGTTTAACCAGATTGTACATTGGCTGAATACACTGAAACGATGTCCAACCGTTTAGAGCAGACACACCCAGCGCTTTGGCGGTCTGCCAAGCAGCAAAATTGCTGACGCCGGTGTAACGAACCTTGCCCTGGGCCACCATATCATCCAACGCTCGCAGGGTTTCCTCAAGCGGGGTATGCTCGTCAAATCGATGCAGGAAATAAATATCCACATGATCGGTGTTAAGACGTTTTAGACTCGCCTCCAGTGACGCCGTCAAATGGCGTCGGGATCCACTGCTGTCGTTTAAACCAGTCCCCGTCGGTGAACCGAATTTGGTAGTGATAACAAGCTCGTTGCGGCAATCGGCAATTAAACCACCCAAAATGGTTTCGGCACGTCCCTGGCTGTAGACATTGGCACAATCAAAAAAGTTGACGCCGGCATCACGGCAGCAATTAAAAATTTCTTTGGCCTCGGCCTCATCGGCCTCACGGCCAAAGGTCATGGTGCCCATGCACAATTTGGATACCTGAATACCGGTATTTCCTAAAAAGCAATATTCCATTTTTAGCTCCCTTCTGCTATAAATTGCTTACGAAGTACGATTCAATGTCGTTAATCTAACCTGGACGAGCCGGAACCAAATAGGTTCTTGGCTGAACCACGAACCACGAAGAACACAAAAAATCAATTTAAAGTAATCTTAAGGGTCTTTTTGGTGAGATAAATATTTTGCAAACAATGCAAGAAATTCCTTTATTTCAATACGATTATTATATCAATGAAAAGTTTCGTCAAATGTTCATAAAAGGAGGAAGACAAGATGAACGAACAGTTTAATCAAGTTTTAGCTCAAAGAATTATTCCTGTGGTGGCTATACACAATGCGAAAGATGCAGATCCTCTGGCTGATGCTTTAATTGCCGGGGGCCTGCCAAGCGCCGAAATCACCTTTCGCACTGAAGCCGCTGAAGCGGCCATCAAAGCAATGGCCCGTCGGGGAGATATCACTGTTGGGGCCGGGACCGTGCTCACCGTGGAGCAGGCCCAAAAAGCGATTGATGCCGGTGCCGGATTCGTCGTGGCCCCTGGCTTGAACCCCAAAGTGGTTCGCTTTTGCCTGGATAACAACATACCAGTTACACCGGGGGTGGCCACCCCGACCGACATTGAAACCGCCATGAATCTGGGATTGGAAATTCTGAAATTCTTCCCGGCCGAAGCCTTTGGTGGGCTCAAAACCCTCAAGGCCATGAGTGCCCCTTACCAAGCCGTCAAATTCATCCCCACTGGGGGGCTAAATGCCCAAAATGTCGTGGATTATCTTAAATTTCCCAAAGTGGCGGCGGTGGGCGGCAGCTGGATCGTTAAAGCAGATGCCATTGCCGGAGGCGAATTCGATAAAATCACCCAATTGACCCGAGAGGCGGTGGAAATTGTAAAAAATCTTTAGAAGTAAATATTTCCTTGCGACTTCCATAATAAGCCATAATATACGAAAGGAATACTCCAATGGAATTGCAGATTAAACCCCAAGAAGAATGTCAATTTGACGCCCTTTCATTGGGCGAAGTTATGTTGCGCCTGGACCCTGGAGATTCTCGGGTTCACACGACTCGCACGTTCCGCGCTTGGGAAGGCGGCGGGGAGTATAACGTCACCCGAGGCTTGCGCCGCTGTTTTGGTCTGCGTACGGCCGTGGTCACCGCTTTGGCCGATAACGGTGTCGGAAGGTTGGTGGAGGACTTGATTCTGCAAGGCGGCGTCGATAGTAGTTTGATTAAATGGGTACCCTATGACGGGTTGGGGCAAGCGGTTCGAAATGGACTCAATTTCACTGAGCGGGGCTTCGGTATCCGCGGCGCGTTAGGGGTATCGGATCGGGGCCACACAGCCGTTTCTCAATTAAAAAAAGGGGACATCGACTGGGAACACATCTTCGGTGACCTTGGCGTGCGCTGGTTTCACAGCGGCGGTATTTTCGCGGCCCTTTCCGCCACCACCCCGGAAGTTGTAGAAGAGGCCATGGCCTGCGCCAAAAATCACGGCACCATTATCTCATACGATTTAAACTATCGCCCTTCCCTGTGGAAAAGCATCGGCGGACAGACCAAGGCCCAGGAAGTGAATCGCAAACTGGCCCAATACGTGGATGTGATGATCGGCAACGAGGAAGATTTCACCGCCTGTCTGGGATTTCAAGTCGAAGGGGTGGATGAAAATCTATCGGCCCTGCCCGTCGAAAACTTCAAAAAAATGATCCAGTTAGCCGTTGAAACCTTTCCCAACTTTAAAGCCACCGGAACGACGCTGCGTACGGTCAAGAGCGCCGGTATCAATGACTGGGGTGCCATCTGCTGGGCCAATGGACAGATCTACGAAGCCACTATGCGGGAAAGCCTGGAGATATACGACCGTGTGGGGGGCGGTGACAGTTTTGCTTCGGGCCTGATCTATGGTCTCATGACCACCGGCGATCCCCAACAGGCTGTAGAGTACGGCGCGGCCCACGGCGCCCTTGCCATGACAACCCCCGGCGACACCACCATGGCTCGTTTGGCCGAAGTTGAAAAAATCATGGCTGGTGGTGGAGCTCGGGTGGACCGTTAACATACGGAATCAATGCTTTTATCCTTGGGTTTGGGATTGGTCAGGCATTCTTTTAATGCCGCAACCACTGCGGCATCGAAATGAGACCCGGCTTCCTTTTCCAGCATTTTAACGGCTTGGGCGACAGATATGGTCTCGCATTCCAGGTCTTTTCCGGCATCATCGTGTTTGGGATAGTCGCGCAGGGAGGTCAAGGCATCAAATACATCGGCAACCGAGAGGATTTTGGCCTCCAATGGTATATCTGCGCCGGCTAACCCGTTGGGGTAACCCGTTCCGTCAATCCTTTCATGGTGAAGGGCTGAAATGGTCGGGATATTTCTCAACAGTTTGGGGAAATAAAACTTATCCAAAATTTCTTTTGTCTTTGTTGGATGGCTCTTCATTTCCTCGCGCTCAGAATCATTGAAGGGACCATTTTTTAGTAAGATACTGTCGGAAATTCCGATTTTTCCGATGTCGTGAAGAAGCGCTGCATACCTCAAAGCTTCAAGTCTATTTTTGTTTAGACCCATTCTTTTTGCAATGCGCACGGATAATTTTGCGACCCTCTCAGAATGACCTGCCGTCAGAGTATGCTTCGCATCAACCGTCGCTGACAATGTCCGAATGGCACTGTCGAAGGACATCCGTAATTCTTCATGGAGAAGAGAATTCTTAATGAACTGGGCCGTATGGCTTGCAATATTCATGATGAGAAGCAGGTCTTTTTCGGCGAAGGCGCCCACTTTTTTGGATGATTCAATGACGATGACGCCCAGAACTTCATTCCCCTGAAGAATCGGCGCCACAATGGTCGAGCGTATGCCACTAAAGATAATAGAGTCTGCTTTATTGAAACGACCATCAGTGAGAATATCAGATGAGATGACCCCTTCTTTTTTGTCAATCACATGTCTGATAAGCGTGGTCGATAAAGCGTTTTTCTTGCCATCTGTTATATTCTTATAAGCCCTGGCCTTTAGTTTCCCCTTCTTGTTTACCAGAAGAATGATACCGCGATCGTAATTAAGGAATTCGAAAGTACGTTCCAGAATCCGGTTCAGCACCATATCGACTTCTATCTCGCAACCGATATCCCGTTGCAGCTCATAGGTGATACGAAGTTTTTCATAGTCCTCCCGAAGAACACCATCAGTGAGGATGTCTTTTTCGGGAAGAAATTCGGTATCAACTTTTGAGATAGGTTGAGTTTGTGTCATGGCGGTGGCATTATTCGTGTCCATAAGAAAAGATTCCATGAGCCTGATAGTTAAAATTAATATATGATTTCGGTTTTCTCTTCACTGCGATTGTGCACATACCGGAAATCTAATGTGAGCGATAGACGCACCCTGTCACGAATAGGCATGAAGGTTACCAATCCTGGTGGCCATGTCCGTGAGCTGAACCGAGAGGGTTTCCACTAAAGACTCGGCATCGATTTTCTCCTTCAAATCGATATTGACGACGACTCCCGCAACGTTAATCTCCAGCGCAATCCCGCAGACATCAATGGGTTTTAAATGTAAGGTTTTCATGGCTCTGCGCAGGGCCACTTTCGCCTGTCCCAGGTGTGTCATCGGCAACAAAACAACAAAATTATTTTTGCGCAATTCACCCACTATGTCCGGAGTCCGAAAGATTTCTGCCAATTTGTGCAATAGGGCATTGACCACATCCTTAGTTTTGACTTGCCCTGGTTGTGACTTTGATTTTGCTCTGGCTTTAACAAGGGTGAAGCCGAGAGCAGAAATTGGTGTTTCATAGCGCTGTGCTCTCGCAATCTCCTTATCAATATATTTCATCAACATCTGATCCCGCATGATCTCTGACGATAACGCCATCTGGCCATATTCAGATTTTCTCAACTGTTCCTGTTTCACGATTTCCGGGTAAATCTGGTCGAAATCGTTTTCATCGATCTCCTCGGATTCCACCTTTTTTCGGATGATTTTCAAAATTTCTGATAGGTCTTCATCTTCGCTGACACTTTTTTCCAAGGTTTCCAATACTGTCAATTCCGTGTGATCTTTTTGTTCGGAAGCGTTGGAATGGGACTTTATCCACTCCAATCTCAATTTATCGAAGACGTCATCCATTCTTTGGTTGACTCTTTCTTCCAAACGGACAAGAAGATCGTCTTTAATGTCCATTTTGCCCAAGTGCTGGGTCAAGTTGGTTTTGACTTCCGCCAAGGTCTGCTGAAATTGCTTTTCGCCCTCTTTTCCTTTTTTCTGGGAGAGCTCCTGGGCGTATTTGGAGCCAATTTTTTCTACATAGTTCACAAGGACATCCGTCAGGGCCTTTTCGTCGCCTCCGCCTTTGCGGAGTTCCGATGCGAGGTAGATCATTTCGGCTGACTGGAGTGGATTCTCCTTAAGTTGCTGGATAATATCGCCGCCATCAATGCCGATCTCCTCGGCACTCTCTGCTAAAATACCGGCCAACTCATCGCTTTGAAGTTCCCTGCCCAATTCTTGGATCAAGCTCATAAAATCAGCCTGGGACATGCCCTCCTCGAGAAGGGCCGATTTGATCATCGGCAGGAGTCGTTTTAACTCGTTGGCTTCAGGGATTAATCTGCACAAAATTTGTGCCAGACGAGAGACGCTGATTTCGCCGCCTTTATATTCTTCTTTAAGCAGCTTAATAATGACTTTGTCAGTTATTTCGTTGGCTTTAGAGAGAACTTGCTCTTCATTAGCATAGGCAATACCCAAGGCCTTCTGGGCCTCGATGCCTTCGGTGAGTTTTTTCCGCATACTGAACAAGGCGCTTGCGAGATCCGGCAAATTCAGTTCGTTTTCTTCTGACAGGTTTCTTTCGACATCCTGGTCGATCATTTCAAGCTGATGGAGCAAGAACTGCCCTGGGCGCGGCCCTTCGTTTTCATTTTCGTCTACGCTTTTGTTTAACTTTTTGTTTTTGTTTAATTTTACGCTTTCGCTGAGGTTTTCATTTTTACTTTCGTTATTATTTTCGTGTTCGTGTTCGTGTTGCTTGGCCGTTTTTAAATCCGCGGCAATCATTTCCTTGGAAAGACCGTTGGGATTCTTCAAAAGATTTTTGAGGCTGAGGTTTTTGACAAACTCCTCCTGCAGGACGCTGTCGAAGACCGAATCCATGAACATCTTTTTTATCTCGTCCTGATGCTTACCCGTCATTTCGGGTGTAACTTTATCCAGAACATCTCGGGATATGACCTCATCTTCAGCGCTGACCTTCTTGTAGAAAATGTGATTGATCTTAATATTTTTGACTCGCTTTTTGAACAAAGCCTTATTCATGGCTTCCGCATTGGGGTATTTATCCGACGAGGTTGCAATTTCGAGAAAAAGGCGCAAGTCGTTTTTCTCTGCCCCCTGATAGAAGGAGATAGATTCGATACCGGTTTTCTTGAAATGAGCCACGATCCTCGACACGCTCAGACGCGGATCCAAAGGCTCTTCATCCACATAGAATCGCTCTCGATTCAATATGAAGACCACCGGCGAGAGATCCTCCAGCAGTTCGGTCAGCACTTGATAAGCCGAGTCGATGGCCTCGATTTGAAACGGGTGGTTTGCAGCGTACATGAAGCTCCTGTTAAAGACGAGGGAGAATGTACGTCCAAAATTTGCGAATTGTTGTTTAGTGCCTTCGCTTTCTTTCTTCATCTTTCTTCTTCCTAATTTCTGAGATACTGTTTCGAGTATTGTTCCACCTGTTCGCGGAATTCACGGCAGGTGGCATATCGTGCATCCGGATCGAAAGACAGGGCTTTGGAAAGGATCCGGTCCATTTCAATATTGAGCCTGGTGCACATCTCAGAAGGTTTTTTGACAAACAGTTCGTTATTAGGATTTATCTTCTCTTTCAGCAGGTCTTGAATCGAGTCGATGTCTGAGAAAAGTGACTCCGGAGTCAGCATCTCATAGAGCATCGTAGCAGTTGCATAAATATCTGCCCGGCCGTCTATCTCCGAATTTAATATCTGTTCCGGGGCCATGTACTTTGGTGTCCCAGCGACCATGGTTGACGTCTCGTCAGGCTTTTGGGACACTTGGGCCAGGCCGAAATCCACGATGATGGGCCGGTTTTTATAACCTTCTATGAGGATATTCCCCGGTTTAATGTCTCGATGGATAATCGATTGACTATGGGCATAATCCAGGGCCTCGAGAACGCTGACAATAATTTTTATGGTAATGTTTAGCGGCAGCGTCCGTTTTGAAGGCAACACATTTTTGCGTGACCTTTCAATATAATAGGAAAGCGGTTTTCCTTTTACCAATTGCATCGCAAGAAAAAGGAAATCTCCTGCATCGCCGACTTCATAGACGGGAATGATATTCGGATGCGACAGGATCGCGGCCAATTCTGCTTCTTGCTGGAAGATTTTGGCTGTCAGGGGCGTTACGATGGATTTCGGCACCACTTTGACCGCGATTTGTCGTTTAAGACTGCTCTGATAACCCACGAACACGGCACCCATACTGCCCCGTGCTATTTCTTCCAGCAGCGTCGATGAGCCCACCTTCTTTCCGATGAGATGATTCAGGTTCATGTTTTTCAGTGAAGCCAATTTTCCAAAATCTCCTTAGCCTTGAAATACAGATAATCATATTTATTATCGGCCCTAATTTCTATTTCTTAAACAACTTGACTTAGACTCGGCGAGGCGCATTCAAGGATATGTGGCCGCAAAAAACGGCCGAAGATGGCATTTTGGAAGATATGGGTTTCAGGGAGATACGGTGTGGCGGTGGCTCTGGAGCGCTCTCGCCCAAACCAGGGATAAAAACTTCAGCACCCGGACCTATACCATCGATATTGTCGATCAGGTCGGCTGGGGAGACTCCTTACTGGACCAAACACTGTTTATAAACAGTGCTCGAATTTATTTACCATCCCTAAACTTATGAATTGAGTTAACAAGGCGGTGCAAAATATTTGACCCCAACGACATACTGAGAGGCTTGGTCACCGGGTACTTCACTGCACCATTTTACCTCAGCGAGGGTTACTGAACGTAAGCCTTCGGATGAGTATTTGCAGGATCCATTTGGATTGAATTTTATTGCTCGGATGAAAAGGAATGCCCCAGGCTGGAGAAAAAAACTTGATTTAAAACACATCCCATATAGACAGTGGTTGAGCGTCTCTACAAAAAAGGAAGGTTCCCGATTGAAATGTGAAACCGCAAAGGTGGCAGCATGGTTATGGTTACAACGCTCACAAGCTCTCTTCTCTACATTGCTCTTCATTCCCGGTCCCTTTCATACTTTTATAACTAGTTATTATTTCGAGATGTTTCATAAGCTATGGGATTCTCCAGTTTGAAGGGAGGTATAAGGATATAGTACAAATCCGACATATTGGGCCATACAATATCAAATTTGCATTCGAGAAAGAGCATATCGAGCAAGGCGGCCAAATTATAGTTAATCCCCACATTTCTGTGGTTAAACTCTATTTATCTTGTTTTATTGGCCGCTTCACCTTGACTTTTACATTTAGTTAGGATCTGTGTTTGCTTCGTATATTCGCAGTTTATCATTTAATTCCCATTCAGTTTATCGTTTAACATCCATTAAAAAAATGCAAAAATCATGCCAGAATAATGCAGGATTGTTTTTGATAATAATCATGCATAATATCAAGGGCTTGATAAGGTATTAGATTTATAAAATGTATTATGAAACCGTGTTGAGTGTCAAAAATATGACACTTGTGAGATTTTGGAGCTTAACGGATTATGACAAAGGAAGGTTTTATATATAGAGCTTGTGCCTTCAGCTTTAGAACACATCTTCGATATTCGGCTGTCAGGCATTGTTTTCAACATTTGAATCCTTGACATCTTGACGCCATTTGCGAAATGCCCTCTTTACTTGACAAAGACCAACCGTTTGCTTTACTTTTGCCGCGAGATCTTATAGGGATGGAGTGGCCTTTATCAACCCCAACGTTGCAAACGTCGGAGGGCTTCAGAGTCAAGGCGTCGAGGGTGACGTCGTAGTACTTTACTTCGAATCCTTGACAACGCAGAATCTGAAGTCCTCCGGCGTTCCCGAAGGGTAAACGACATGGCAATATCGATCCCATCCTTGGTATTCGCTATTTGAGAAATCTAAAAAATTGTGCAGTAATGCATTATTGGACATATTTTCAAATTGTTACATAATCTTTGCCATGTTGTTTATGCAACTAAGGGGTTAACACTAACTAATGTTATACGGAAGGAGGACAGATGAAAAAACTTGTAGCCATCTTGACAGCAACACTTCTAATCTGTGTGGGTACCGCTTTTGGCGAACCAATAACCAAATTGAAAGCCAACAGCGACATTAGGATCGCCATTCTGGCACACTTTTCACATGTGCCTGCGTGGGTGCCGGTTCAGAAGGGTATCGACGATGCCGCGAAGTCTCTCGGTATCACGGTTGAGGTTTCCGGCCCCTCGGATTTTAGTGTTGCCAAGCAGGTAACCATGTTTCAAGGGAAGATAGCGGCGGGGGTTGACGCCATTGCCTCAACAATGCCCGATCCCCAGGCTTTCAACAATGTTACCCAGGAGGCGTTAAAACTCGGTATCCCGGTTATGTCCGTCAATGCAGATGCTCCGGATTCCGGCAGGCTTGCCTATGTGGGGCAGAGCAACTTCATGGCAGGCTATAAGGTCGGCAAACACCTCACTGCTCTGATAAAGGGTGGCAAGGTTATGATCGGCATCCACTCCCTCGGCGCCAAGAACCTGCAGGACCGCATCGACGGTATCCAGAAAGCGCTCGATGAGGGAGGTGACTTTGAATCCAAAGTCGTAGAGGTCACCACCAATCTCGTTCGGGCGCAGACGCTGGTTGAATCATGGTACCAGGCAAACAAAGATGCTGTAGCAATGCTCGGCGTCGAAGAAGTTTCCGGCATCGCCATCAAGAAGACCATCGAAAGAAATGAGCTGGGCGACAAAGTCATTGGCGCTAGTTTTGACCTCGTCAAAGACGTCGTGCAGGGAATCAAGGACGGCACCATGACTTACACGGTTGACCAACAACTTTACATGCAAGGATACATGACGGTTCAGTTACTGTACCTAAAAGTGCGATATGACATCAGCCCGGCAGATATAGACACGGGGGCCACCATCATCGATAAGAGCAACATTGAAAGTGCCATGTTTCTCGCTGAGAACAGCTATAGGTAGGTTGGGACGTGGCCGAAACAATCTTAACGATCGATAGCGTCTCTAAAAGATTCGGTGCAACTCAAGCCTTAAACAATGTCTCTTTCAATGTCGAAAAAAGCGAAGTTATAGGACTTGCCGGAGAGAACGGATCCGGCAAGTCCACATTGATAAAGATACTATGTGGGGTCCACCAAGCCGATAGCGGGAGAGTTGTATTCATGGGGAAGGCGCATGCGCCCGACACGCCCTCCCAAGCCGAAAAAGCAGGAATCAGTGTATTCCACCAGGAAATACCCATCTGCTACAACATGTCCGTTGCGGAAAATGTTTTTCTCGGCAATAGAATGCCTGTCAAACGCGGCATGCCGGATAAAAAATTTATGGTGTTGGAAACAAAGCGCCTGTTTAGGGAACTTCTCGATGAACCCATCGACGCAACGAAATTGATGAGAAACTGCACGGTGGCGGAAAGGCAGATGGCGCTTCTGGTCCGTGCCCTTAGAAAAAGTGCTACTTTGGTTATTTTAGATGAGCCTACCACTGCTTTAGCACCGGGCGAAGTACAAAAGCTTATAACCATTATCAAGGGACTTAAAAAAAAAGGCATCACGTTTATATTTATTAGCCATATGATGGACGAGCTTATCGAAATCTCGGATAAATTGACCGTCCTGCGGGATGGTAAGGTAGTGGGTGATTTCCTGAAAGGGGGATACAATCGCGATGAGCTTGCGGCGTCGATTGCAGGAAAAACACTCGATGCAGATAAAAAAAGGATAAGAAAATTATCCGATAAAATAGCAATAGAGGTTAGCAATTACAAACTAGACGAGCACGCAGAACCCATAAATATATCTATCAGATCTGGTGAAATATTCGGGGTGGCAGGGCTAGCGGGCTCTGGGAGGTCGGACATCGTTCGCTCGCTGTTTGGTGCGCCGCCCGCCTATGACGGCCAGGTAAAGCTCTATGGAAAGGATATTTCGATTAAATGTCCTCAAGACGCTATCCAACATAGTATCGGTTACTTGCCCGAAGATAGAAAGACCATGGGACTATTTTACGCCCAAGATGTCAAATTCAATCTCGGTATTGCCAATCTGGACCAGTGGATTGAAAAAGGCATGGTCAACCTGGGCAAATTGAAACGTCTGTCGGAAAAATTTGTTGGCATGTTCAACATCAAAATGGCAGGTATCAGTAGCAAAATAACGAGTCTTTCAGGCGGCAATCAACAGAAAATTCTGTTGTCTCGTTGGCTGGCTATTCAGCCCAAGGTATTGCTGATGAATGAGCCCACGCGGGGTGTGGATATTGGCGCTAAACAGGAGATAAAGGAAATAATCAGACAGATGGCTATAGAGGGAGTTACGTTTATGATAGCCTCCGCAGAGATAGAGGAGCTTCTAGCGCTCAGCGACAGAATATTGGTGATGAATACCCGTGCTTCGAACCGAATATTGGCAGGCGAGGAAATGACAAAAGAAAAAATCGTTGAAGCATCTGCTTAGTCCATCGATTCATAAATACGATAACGTATTTATTCACTCAGGACTTAGTGCTGAATGAGCCTTATTAATGATTCTCAATTTAATAATACATGACTGTAATGACGAATCGAAGCACTTAGGGAATCTGAAAAATGACGAAGAGAGGAAAAGCTGAGAAACGTCCCTTAAGACTTGCATTCGGCGGCAGAGACGTCGGCGTTCTGGTCGCCAATATACTTATTGCCATCGTTTTCAGTTTTCTTGCTGGCGGGTATTTCTCATCATACACCTTGCTTTTGCTCCTAAGACAAACGTCTGAGGTGGGCATCATCGCAATGGCGATGACAATCCTGATCGTCTGTGGTGAATTTGATCTCTCAGTTGGTGCTATCTATGCAGTTGTGGGAATCATCACCGGCCTTCTCTTCCAGAATTTTGGCGTGAATTTGTTTTTTTCAGCGACGGTCGCCATGGGCCTGGCGCTCTTCCTCGGGTACTTAAACGGGCTGTTAATAACTAAAACCGGAATGCATTCATTCATCGGAACCCTTGCCACCATGATGGTTTTCCGCGGCATCGCAATGGTTAGCACTGGGGGCAGGCCTGTAAGCTCTCTGCCTAAAATGCCCTTTTTCACCATATTTGGAGAGGGCATGATCTTTGATATCATACCGGTACCCATTTTGTGGCTGCTGGCCATGTGTGTCTTTCTCTTCTTTATCCTTCACAAAACATCTTTTGGTGTAAAAGTTTTCGCCACTGGCGATAACAGGGAGGCGGCAGAGCTTGCCGGCATCGACACCATCACCATCAAGCGATACTGTTTTATGCTGACAGCCTTTTCCGCTGGAATAGTTGCCTTCACTTCCATTGGCTTCCTTCGAACAGCGACACCTACCCAGGGCCAGGGTCTTGAGCTGGAAGCTATCGCGGCAGCTGTAATTGGCGGTACATCCATGATGGGCGGTGTGGGAAGCATTTTTGGCTCTTTTTTAGGTGCACTCATTATGGCGCAGGTCAGAACGGGACTGGTGTTGATGGGAACGGACGCCTATGTGCAGGATGCACTGGTTGGGCTTGTGATCGCACTGGCTGTTATCATTAACGTTCAACTGAGCAAAAAGAACAGTGTTTGATGTAATTCTGACTTCGTAAATATTAGCAGACTATGGGGTGATATTGAGGATAACATGTCTAAAAACCAATTTGATTTGTTCTCCATCGGCAGGGTCTCGATGGACCTTTTCGCTCAGCAGATTGGTGCTGAATTTGCAGATGTCGAAGGATTTGATGCCAGTGTGGGTGGCAGCCCGGTCAATATAGCCATCGGCGTGAGCCGGTTGGGATTACGATCCGGTGTTTTTACCGCTGTCGGTCAAGATCTTGTGGGCGATTTTGTGTTGCGCTACCTGGCACGGGAGAACGTGAATACCGAGTTCATTTATCGCAAGCCCAACACCCAGACTGGTTTGGCCATCGTCGCGGTCCAGCCGCCCGATCGGTTTCCTTTGGTATTTTACCGTGAAAATCCGGCCGACATCCAAATAACGGTTCAAGATGCTCAAAATTTACCCTTTGGCCAGATACGCACGTTCATGATCTCAGGAACGGCACTGAGTCGGGGCAGCTGTCGCGAAGCGGTGCTGTATGTTGCCGAGCGGTGCCGCGCAAAGGGTGTTACGACATTCATGGATTTGGATTTACGGCCCGATCAGTGGCAAGAGCCATGGGACTTCGGTCTGAATATTCGAACAATACTGCCTAGTGTGGATGTGATTATCGGCACTGAAGAAGAGTTTTTCGCCCTACTGGACCCGGATCCGGTAAAAATCATGGAAGGCAAACCGGTTAGCAGTGCCCAACGCGAAGCACTTCCATCATTTCTGGCAGATTTGCTCGGCTCTGCTCAGGGGGGGCGCACCTTGGTGGTCAAACGCGGCGAACGAGGTGTTAGTGTCTATCGGGCTAAGAATGATGTTTTTCACACCGTGGGATTTAAAGTGGAAGTTCTCAACACGGTGGGCGCCGGAGATGCTTTTGCCAGCGGCTTGATTTACGGTTATCTTCGGGGGTGGAATTGGGAGCGATGCTGCCAAATGGGCAATGCCTGCGGCGCTTTGACCGTAACACGGCATGGATGTTCTGCAGTTTTTCCAACTCGATCGGAGGCCATCGACTTTATAGATAGCCACGGCGGTTTTTAGCAATTTACCGAGGCCCACGGCCTGCACCGAAATGCTCCGTGCTTATCTTAATGAAAAAAGGAGGCATTATTCATGGGAACCATCAGACTCACAATGGCTCAGGCGCTAGTAAAATTTCTCGACAACCAATATCTCGCTGTTGATGATGTAGAAATCAAATTCGTAGAAGGCATCATCGGCATTTTCGGTCATGGTTGCGTTGTGGGGCTGGGAGAGGCATTAGAAGAAAAAGATCACCAGCTTAAGTTCTACCAGGGACATAACGAACAGGGTATGGCCCATGTGGCAATTGCCTTTGCCAAGCAGCACAAACGTCAGAAAATTATGGCCGTTACCAGCTCCATTGGTCCCGGTGCGCTGAACATGGTTACCGCCGCTGGCACGGCAACCGTCAACCGGATTCCGGTACTCTTCTTGCCAGGCGATATCTTTGCCTGCCGTCAACCGGATCCGGTGCTACAACAGATCGAACAATTTTATGACGTTAATATTACCGCCAACGATGCCTTTAAAGCCGTAACCAAATATTGGGATCGCATTATCCGACCCGAACAGCTGATGACCGCCGCCATCAATGCCATGCGGGTACTCACCGACCCCGCCGAAACCGGAGCCGTCTGTCTGTGTCTGCCCCAGGACGTACAGGCCGAGGCCATCGATTATCCCCTTAGTTTTTTTAAACGTCGGGTGCACCGTCTGACGCGACGACCCCTGGAAGTCGGCGCAACGCACCAAGCAACCGAACTGATCCTGGGCAAACAAAAGCCCATGCTAATTTGTGGTGGCGGGGTCCGCTACTCTGATGCCGGCTCAGCATTGGCCGCGTTTGCTGAAAAATTCAACATTCCTTTCTGCGAGACCCAGGCAGGCAAAGGCGTAATTCCCTGGCATCATCCACTGAACATGGGGGCCGTTGGTGTAACCGGCACCTTGGCCGCCAACGAAATTTCTCATCAAAGCGATTTGGTGATCGCCGTGGGCACCCGTTTGAACGACTTTCACACAGCCTCCAAGTGGAACTTTCACAATCCCCAAGTAGAACTGCTCAGTATTAACGTCAGCAACTTTGACGCCTACAAAATGGACGCTGAGCCGTTGTTAGCCGACGCCCGTGAGGCGCTGGAGGCTATTGCTGAAATGCTTTCCGGGCAAGATTACCAATCCAAATGGGGGGAAGAGGCCAAAGCGTTACGGGATCAATGGATAAACGAAGTCGACCGTATTTACAGCCATGACAACGGCGGCGGATACGCCCAAACGCGCGTGATCGGGCAATTGAATAATGGGTTGATTGCAGAAGATGCCATTGTGGTCGCCGCTTCGGGAAGTCTTCCCAGCGACTTAGAAAGACTGTGGCGGGTGACCCAACCAGATACCTATCATCTGGAATACGGCTTTTCTTGCATGGGCTATGAAGTCTCGGGGGCCTTAGGAGCCAAACTGGCCGCCCCCGATCGGGAGGTTTATTGTCTGGTGGGCGATGGTGGTTATCTGATGCTCCACTCGGAAATCGTCACCGCCATTCAGGAAGGTATTAAAATCAACGTCATTTTATTCAACAATCATGGTTTTGACTGCATCGACAACCTTCAAATATCACAAGGTATTCCTCATTTTGGATGCCAGTTTCGGTACCGCACTAGCAAATCCGATCGACTCGACGGCGAAGTGTTGCCCATCGACTTTGCAATGAATGCCCAAAGCTATGGCTGTCAATCCTGGTCGGTATCCAGCGCCGAAGCGTTTGAAGTGGCTTTCAAAGAAGCGAAAAACAGTCCGGTCAGTACCCTGATTGAGGTACATACGGCTCCCAAAAGTATGACCCATGGTTACAGCACCTGGTGGCGTGTCGGCACACCGGAAGTCTCTCCAAAAAAGGCAGTGGTAAACGCCGCCAAAGAAATGAAAAAGGATACCGTCAAGGCCAAGCTGTTTTAGGCCGGTCTACCCCAGCGTTGGAAACGCCGGGGGGCCTCAGATTCAAGAGGAGCACCTTAGCAAGATAAAAATAGAAGCTTCATCCCGCAAAGCGGGGGCGTCAAGGAATTTATGAAAGCAGCATATTACGCGGGAAATAAAAACTTTACGATTGAATCCGTGCAACCAGTTGAGCCCGGCGAGGGCGAAGTCCAAGTAAGTGTATCCTATTGTGGGATTTGCGGCAGTGATCTCCATGTATTTCACGGTGCCATGGATGCCCGGGTCGGAACCCATCGGGTCATCGGCCATGAAATGTCCGGCAAGATTACGGCCATCGGCGATCAAGTCCAAGGCCTTGAACTTGGTGATCCGGTGGTTGTCCGCCCTCTTTCGGCTTGCGGCGATTGCCCTGCCTGCCAAAGGGGACATGCCCATATATGCCAAAACCTTAAAGTCCTCGGCATTGAAAAGTTTAATTAAATGCTTTTAAACTTTGACGGTTTAAAAACCTGGTCATTGCAAATTAGGTACGATGAGCACTATATGGGATGGAGTGATGGGCGTATTTTTTATAAAGTTTTTCCCTGTGGACTAAAAGCGCTTCATATGAACGTGCCAAGGCTTCTTTTTCCGTCTCGAAAGATTTCTTGACATATAGATCCCCCCAAAGTACTGGCCTTGGATTATTAATGTATTTTTCAAGCATTTCCATATGATGATCTTGCGATACGGAGAGATGTACAATACATGATAGCGCTTTTAATCGCTTCATGATATCGTCACCCGAATATGGCGCCGATCCGGTTGTATCAATTACGATTTTTTCAGAGGGATCTGCAGTTTGAAGATATGATATGATTTCACGTAGAACTTCGATTTCGAATGTCAGATAGATATTTTCATTTCTTCTATATTTCTTTTCAAAGGGAAAGCCCATCCACTTACCAATGTCTATCTCTTTTTTATCTGGGATCTTGATTAATTTTACAATTCTGTCTTCAATCATATCGTCGCAGCAAAATCTTTTGTATCCTTTCGTCGCGAGTACGTTAGACCAATAAGATTTTCCTAAACCAGACATACCGGTTAGGGTTATCCATCTATAACTATTTGATATTTCGTAAATAAAGGTGTTTTCCATAATTTGGAATCTGGTGCTATAATCTATGGTAATCAACACCTCGTCAACGGGCGTAGTCGGAATGACCGGTTAACCTGACATGGTCCCCTGTGAACCTGATCCACAGGCGTCTAAAGCTGGTCTTCGATCCCCAGCATCTTGACAAATCCCGCGACAAAGCGTTGCCAGAAGGTGGACTCGGGCTCATTGGTGTAGCGAACCTCCTGGCCGTCCTTCTCGGTGATCCAGACCAGGTCCCCGTCGTCATCCAGTTCCACCCGATAGCTGTTTTCTGGAAGCACCCCCTCGTCCATGTAGGCGACCACCTGCCGTGCCAATTCCGGGCTCTCCACGTAGAGACCGGCTTCGGTGTTTATTTCCGCCGCGCGCGGGTCCAGGTTGTAGCTGCCGATAAATACGGACTCACGGTCGAAAACGATGGCCTTGGTATGCAGGGCTGCCTTGGACTTGCCACCGGCGAAAACCCGCTTTTCCGTGACCGTTCTAGAAACCGCATCGGGCCGCAGCTCGTAAATTTCCGCACCGTTTTCGATCAGCTGCTTGCGGCCCGAGGCATAGCCTCCGTGGGCGGCCACCACGTCGTTGGACGCCAGCGAATTGGTCAAAATACGGACCCGCACCCCTTTTTCAACCATTTTTTTTGTCGCCTCAACGGCCCGCTCCCGAACGACGAAGTAGGCGGACTCGATGAGCAGCTCTTTTTCCAAAGTCTGAAGCTTCCGGTGCAGCGCCTCGTGCATAACGGCCGCCTCCTTGCCTTCCTCGATGGAAGACGGGTCGTCCCAGATCACCTGCCCCGGCGCCCAGATAAGACTGTCGCGAATCTCTTCGAACTGCCCTATGAGGCTCTCGACATCTTCGTCCAGGGGATAAGGATATTGTTCTTTGCTGATCATCTCGCTAAGGGTTGCGACCGTGTCCCTGAGGTCGGCCTCGGTGTAGGTCCGGT
>JARFPZ010000253.1 GCA_029288035.1 Desulfosarcina sp. | reverse complement strand
ATGCGGATGACCCGGATGTTGGCAGGATATTCCATCCTGCTGACGCCGGCAAGATCAGCGGCGCCATAGCTGCACCAATTGCACAAAAAAGCCGCAATTTTTGGTTCCCAGTCAGACATTGTTAACTCCCGTTTATTAGTTTATTAGTGTACTGGTTGAATGGCTGATTAGGGAAATTATTGTCATAATTTCATAATGTTACGATTGTCAAAACGTGGAGTGCCCAACTATTCTGAAAATATGAGATAAGACCATATTTTCAGCCACTTAACCAATCAACTAATCAACCAATCCATCATTTAACCAAATTACACCGCCTCACTCAAAGTAAAGATCTGTGAAAAGATCTGATCGTTGTCAAAACCTTTCAATTGGATGGCACCGGAGCGGCAGGATGCCACACACAGTCCACAGCCTTTGCATAAAACCGGATTTATCTGAGCCCTTCCGGTCCAGGGGCCGTCCTCGGCGAAAAACGGCGCCGAATAAGGACAAACCGATACGCAAACCCCGCACTGACTGCACATGGCCGGTGACGTTTCGGCAACCATGCCACTGGTATGAATGGTCTTTTGCGCCAGCAGGGTTATGGCCCGTGAGGCCGCCGCACGACCCTGAGCGACGGATTCATCAATGGGTTTGGGATAATGCGCCAGACCGCAGAGAAAAACGCCGTCGGTAGCAAATTCGGATGGACCGAGTTTGGCATGGCGCTCTACAAAGAAACCGTCATCGTTTAACGGCACCTTGAAAAAATTGGCCAGTTGTTCATCCCTGTTGGGTATAATCGCCGTGGCCAGACTGAGCAAATCGGTTTCTATCTGCACATCTCGCCCCAGTATGGGATCATGGGTATTTACCAGAACCTTACCGTCTTCCAGGACCACCTTCGGTTTGTTGTCGGGGCTGAACCGCATAAAAATTACGCCGGCCGCGCGGGCTTCTTTGTAAAGGTATTCCCGTTCACCGTAGGTTCTAATATCCCGGTAGAGAATAATAATGTTCATGTCGGGATTCAGCTTTTTTAATTGCAGTGCGTTGTCAATGGAATGCGTGCAGCAAACCCTTGAACAATAAGGCCGATGGGGCTCCCGAGAGCCGACACACTGGATGAAAACCGCCGTTTTAAGTTTTTTCAAGTCGGGATCTTGATCGATAAATTTTTTATCCAGTTCCAGACTGGATAAGATGCGGGGATCGTCCCCGTAGTGGTATTCGTCCGGTTTTAAGGGCGATGCGCCGGTGGCCATCACGGCAACCCCGAAGTCCAGCTTTTCCTTACTGCCATTGTTAGACAAGGTGGCTTCAAAATTTCCGACAAACCCTTCAACCTTGGCAAGGCTGGTGTCCAGATGAACATGGATGTTTTTGTTTTTTTGAACCTCCTCAACCAAACCAGATAGTTTCGGTTGAATTTCTTCGCCGGTCGCGGTTTTATAGAGATTTAGGGCCTGGCCGCCAAGCTGGGGGCTGCGTTCTATGATGTGGGTCTCATAGCCCTGATTCGCCAGGCTTTTGGCCGCTGCCATACCGGAGATGCCGCCGCCGACGACCATGGCCGTCTGATTGACTTCAAGTTCGGCTTCCTTAAGCGGTTCCATCAGGGTGACCTTGGATACGGCCATGCGTACCAGATCCTTTGCTTTTTTGGTGGCGTATTCGGGATTATTTTTGTGAACCCAGGAGTCATGGTTGCGAATATTGGCCATTTCAAACAGGTATTTGTTTAACCCTGCATTAATCAGTGTTTCCTGAAACAATGGTTCATGGGTCTTGGGTGTACAGGCAGCCACCACGACCCGGTTTAATTTTTTCTGTTTGATGATCTGCGACATGGACTCCTGGGTGTCTTGGGAACAGGAATACAGGTTGTCATTGGTGTATTCCACATAGGGCAGCGTCTTGGCATATTCAGCCACCGACGGCACATCGACGACACCGGCGATATTAATACCGCAGCGGCAGACGAATACACCGATCCGCGGACGTTCATTGGTAACATTGGTTTCCGGGATGACTTCCGGGATTTTGGTTTCGCTGTTTCGGGCGGAACTCAGTATTTCGCCGGCAGCGGCAGCCGCCGCACTGGCGTCCACCACTGCCTGGGGTATGTCTTTGGCGCCTTGGAAGGCGCCGCAGACATAAATTCCTTCTTTTGAAGTGGCCACCGGATCAAAGCTGTCGGTCTTGCAGAAATTGCCGGCCGTCATTTCCAGGCCCAAGCGCTCGGCCAGCTCGACGGTTTCGGGAGATGTCTGCAACCCGACCGACAGGACGATCATATCGAAAGTCTCCAACTGAAGCCGGCCGCTCTCGTCCACGTATCGTACCGATAGATCATCGCTGCCGTGCAGCGGATCAATGGAATGGACCCGGCTGCGCAGAAACCGCACGCCCTGCTTTTCCCGGGCATTGTCGTAAAAGCGTTCGAATTCTTTGCCATGGGTCCGCATATCCATAAAAAAAATGGCACAATCAAGGTCATCACCGGCGTGTTCCTTGGCGATGACAGCTTCCTTAATGGCATACATGCAGCAGACTGAAGAGCAATATGAATTGTCACAGCGGTTTAAATCCCTGGATCCGACGCATTGAAACCAGGCAATCTTTTTGGGCTCATTATGGTCGGATGGCCGTACCAGATGACCGCCGGTGGGACCCGATGCAGATAGAATCCGCTCCATCTCCATGGAGGTGATGACATTTGGGTGCTTGGAATAGTTGTAGGTATCAAATTTTGATGGATCAAACGGCTCAAAGCCGGGGGCCAAAATGATCGAACCGACATTTAATTCGATGATCTCATCCTGCATGGAATGGTCAATGGCATCCACCCCGCAGAAATCGACACAGATTTTGCAGCCACCGGTTTTGAAATGAATGCACTTGCTGCGATCGATGGCCGGCGTGTTGGGGACAGCCTGGGCATAGGGCACATATACCGGTTTGCGGCCCAGCAGGCCAACATCATATTCCGAAGGGATGGGTTCAGTTTCGAGAAGGGTCTGCTGCTGATTGATTTTATCCAGGGTGATGTGGCCGGTGGGACACACCGAGGCGCAGGCGCCGCAGGCGATACAAGCCTCGGTTTGGAGGTGAAAGGGCGTGTCCACCTTCATGTCGACGCCACGCCCGGTTAAACTAATGGCGTTGGCACCCATTTTTTCGCAGGTGCGTACGCACAGCCCGCAGAGGATGCAGGTATCATTTTCTTTCTCAAAACGGGGTTCCTGGATCCCATACTTTTGGGCCATTTCCTGCAACAGAGGTACTTCGGGACAGCGAGACAGCAGCAATTCGACAATTAACTTGCGGCCTTGATGAACTCCCTCAGAGTCGGTGTTGATTTCCATGCCTTCCCAAATTGGATAATTGCAGGCAGTAACATAACGCGTGCGGCGACCGTCAAAAAGTTCCACGGTACACAGCCGGCACATGCCGGCCGGCTCCAGCGCTTTGTGGTGGCAAAGGGTCGGTATGTCGACACCGAATTTTTCCGCTACCTGGAGGATGTACTGTCCCTCTTCGCCCTGGACTTTTTTGCCATTAAGTTTGAAAGTGATCATCTCTGTTTTCCCTTTAGACGTTAAGCTTCAGTTGCATAATTAGGCAACTATTGTACAAGAATGGCATCGAATTTACAGGCATCATAGCAGATACCGCATTTGATGCACTTGTCTTGGTGCAGCTCATGGAGTTTTTTCTTTTCACCGCTGATGGCTTCCTGGGGGCATTTACGCGCGCAGACGTGACACCCGGTACAGGCTTCGGAATCAATTTCATAGTGAAATAAGGGCTTGCATACGCCGGCGGAACATTTTTTTTCCCGGATATGGGCTTCGTACTCCCGGCGAAAATAAAGGATGGTGGTTAACACCGGATTGGGTGCGGAAGTTCCCAGCCCGCACAATGAAAACTTTTGCAACATGCTGCCCAGTTCTTCCAGTAGTTCGATGTCTCCCTCTTTGCCTCGCCCCTCGCATATGTTGTTCAACACCGCCAGCATCTGCTTAATTCCTTCACGGCAGGGGTTGCATTGACCACAGGACTCCTCTTTGAGGAAATCCAAAAAATATCTGGCGACATCCACCATGCAAGTGTCCTGATCCATAACGATCATTCCGCCGGAACCCATAATGGAACCGACTTGGGTCAGTTTTTGATAGTCCACCGGCAAATCCAAAAATCTTTCCGGGATGCAGCCGCCTGAGGGCCCACCGGTCTGCACGGCCTTAAAGGATTTCTTTTTTGGGACCCCGCCCCCGATATCAAACACGATTTCTCTGAGAGAAATTCCCATGGGAACCTCCACCAGCCCCGTATTCTTGACTTTGCCCACCAGACTGAAGGCTTTGGTGCCCTTGCTATGTTCGGTACCCAGGCCGGCAAACCATCTCGCTCCTTTTAAAATGATGGCCGGGACATTGGCATAGGTTTCCACATTGTTGAGGTTGGAAGGGTTGTCTCGAAAGCCTTTTTCTACGGTATGGACATATTTTGCCCGGGGTCTGCCAACATTGCCTTCCAATGAGGCCATCAAGGCGGTGGACTCACCGCAGACAAAGGCGCCGGCGCCGGTCGATATTTTGATGTGAAAATTAAAATCCGTTCCGGCGATGTTGTCACCCAGCAATCCGTATTTTTCGGCATCCTTTAGGGCGGTAACCAATCTTTTGACGGCCAGCGGATACTCATTACGGACATAGATGGATCCCTGGCTGGAACCAATCGCTCTGGCAGCGATCAACATCCCCTCAATGACGCTATGAGGATCGCCTTCCAAAATGCTTCTGTCCATATAGGCGCCCGGGTCGCCCTCATCTGCGTTGCAGATGATATATCGATCTCCCTTTTGCCGGGCGCATGTCGCCCACTTGATTCCAGTTGGAAATCCGCCGCCCCCGCGGCCCCGCAGTCCGGAGTCTTTTATGATTCCAAGGATATCGCCGGGTTCGATTTCATGCAAAGTTTGAATCAACGCCTGATATCCTCGTTTGGCGATGTATTCGTCAATACTGTCAGGGTCGATATATCCGCAGTTGCGCAGAGCAATCTTCACCTGTTTGTTATAAAAAGGAATATCTTCCAAAAACGGAATGTCTTCTACGGGTGTAACCTCTGCGAGGGGATTGTCGACTTTTTCCTCCAAAACACCGCGGGGATCCCGCATCTGACCAAGAATCCATTTTTTTTTGAAATCACCGTCCAAATACCCCTGGATGGTGTCGGCGATTTTGTCGGCGGTGATATGTTTGTATATCACCCGGGGTTTATCGTAACCCAGAATTTCAACCAACGGCTCTTCTTCGCAAAAACCGATACAGCCGGTTTGACAAACTTGAATCCCGGCGCCGGCGGGATAGATCTCCCGGGCTCGTTCAAATGACTCCTGAGCGCCGGCTGCAATACCGCATGATGCCATGCCGATGTTCACCTTAACGGCGTCCGGCCGGTATAGTCTCTGTTGGTGTTGTTGGCTTATTTTTTCTAAGTCTTCGGCAGACTGGATTTTCATGGTTTATTGCCTCGCAAAAATTTATTCATATTGATCTAAAACCATCTGGACATCACCGGGGGCCAAACGACCGTGCATATCCTCGTTTATTTTGACCACCGGTCCTAAACTGCAGCAGCCGATACAGCGCACGGAGGCCAGGGTAAATCGCTTATCGTCCGTTGTTTGGCCGTTGGTGATGCCAAGGGAATTTTCAATTCTTTCACTCACCCGTTCCGCCCCTCGGACATGGCAGGCTGTCCCCAGACAAACCGATACAATGTTGCGGCCCCGGGGTTCGAGGCTGAACGTACTATAGAAGGTGGCGACACCATATATATTGCTATAGGGAACAGAAATTTTGGCTGCAAGATATGCGAGGGCCGGTTGGGGCAAATAGTTGTAGCGCTTTTGAATCGCCTGAAGGATCATAATCAGATTTTCTTTGTCACTGTTGAATTCCTCTTCAATAATCGAATCCAACTCCATGTAGTCGATCTGTTCAGTTTGATCGACGGTTTGCACTGCTGCCTTATTCATTCAAAAATCTCCTTTTGACCATAGAGACGATTAGAATACTAAACTTTTTCCGAGACTAGACTCGAAAAAGTGACCCATTCGGGGCAGCGAATTGAATATTGAAAATTGAATATTTGTGGATGTTGCTTCGCTCTGCCCTTTTTTCAATCTTCAATCGACAATCTTCAATCAATTGTATGTGTGGCCATCACCCCGCCGGTACATTTTGGAGGACCACGGGACAATTTTCGACACATGCACCGCATCCGGTGCAGCGATCTTCGATAATCGTGCGGGCGCGTTTTTTGACTTTGACCTTGAAATTTCCGGGGGAGCCTTCTACACTCTCAAGGTCCGCATAGGTGATCAGTTCAATGTTTAAGTGCCGGCCGACCTCGACCAGTTTCGGTGAGATAATTCACATGGCACAATCATTGGTGGGAAACGTCTTGTCCAGTTGTGACATCACGCCCCCAATGGAGGGTGATTTTTCCAGCAGGTATACATAATAGCCGGAATTGGCCAAATCAACCGCGGACTGCATACCGGCAATTCCGCCGCCGACCACCAGTACCGAACCTTTTATATCTTTCGCCATTGTCTCAGTCTCCTGATAGATAAGTTGGCCTCAGTGCGAAACGGCTTGATCTGAAATTAGATGGATTGGTTTTTTCTATAAATATCAAATTGTTGCTTAATGAATTTGGTTTTCGGAAAATTCCCGCGTCCGATCGACAAAAAGGGGAGAAGATACCGTTTTAAGCAGTCGTTGTCAATAGAATTCGCGATTTTTTGGGGTGGTCCCCGTATGGAAGATTTGAGCGACGTCTCTGGCCTTGATGTGCACTCTGATCGTAAAAGAATCTATGATCGTATTCCTTGAGCCACAAAGACGCAAAGGCACCAAGGGTGTAGTGAATTCCTTTCTTCGTGTTTTATGGCTTAGTGGCAATACTTTTACTTTAAATGAAGATTCATAAAAAAATCCCGATCGTATCTAAGATCGGGATTTGTATTTAAGGAATGGCGGAATTGTTTTAGGCTGCGAGTCTGAAGGCTTGATCCGTTACGGTGCGAATCTCGTCGGGCGTAAACGGTTTTGGCAGGTAATCCATAGCACCCAACCGGGCACTTTCAACGGCGGTCTCGATGCTGGCGTAGCCGGTGATGATAATGACCTTTGTTTCAGGATTCCTGTCCCGAACCGCCTTTAATAGTTCAAGCCCGCGTACCCCGGGAATCTTGAGATCCAGAAGCACGAGTTTATAGGGTCTTGCCTGGATTTTTTCGAGAGCTTCATTTTTCGTGACAGCCTGATCCACATGGTAGCCCTTCTTCGCAAGAATCTTGCGAATATTGTTATTGACGGCAACTTCGTCGTCAATTACCAGGATATTTTTAAAATCAGGCTCTTGGATATTTTCCCGCTCCGCCGGCACAGGCTTATCCGGTTGCGCCATTCTGCGGGCAACCTCTTTTTTCAGCTCTTCGTAGGGGGTCACGACCAGATCTTCATGGTGCAGTTTCAGGGCGTATTCAGGGCCGGTGACGGCG
>JARFPZ010000130.1 GCA_029288035.1 Desulfosarcina sp. | reverse complement strand
AGACATGATCAGAGTTTGTTCGGAATTTTGCGATAAAAATGCCCATATCGGGGCCCTCATGCTGGAGTGCACCGGCATGCAGCCGTTTGCGCGGGCTGTCCAGCGCGTTGTGGATCTACCCGTCTTCAGTTGGGGGACACTACTGGATTATGCATACTCCGTTGTCGCACATCGTGACTACTATGGGCATGTATAACTGCGCGGTTCTGGGTTCACGGTTAAAAGGTTACTAATCCTGGCGACTGCTCTAAATATCCCAACCCGGGAATACCAGAATTGAAGATTGAAGAATGAAGATTGAAGATTTGTTGTATCGCGTCGCTTTGTCTTTTCTAATAAAATCGACAGCATCCCTTTAAAACCAATAATAAGTAACTAATAACCAATAACTCCCTACTGGGGTATAGACACTGGTCTTCTGACATGAAAAAATTGCCCGTAATTGCGATCATCTTTTTTCTTCTATTTTCACCGGCACCTGCTCAAGTCAGAAATACCAAAGAATTGACCGTTGTGGTTCCGGCGGAAAGCATCGCAAAATTTATTCAGCCCTTGTTGCCTTATAGCATCGACATGGGCGAAAATTTTTCAGGATCATTCTGGGTTAAGTCGATTGAGAATATAAAAATAACCAAAGACAGGATTTCATTCTCGGCACATATCTACGGCAAAGACATCGGATACTCAGCAAGAATCGGCAAGCAGACCGCGAGGTTTAAGGTGGGTGATGTGAATTTGCGCAACCACTGGGAGGCCTCTTTACGCTATGATAAAAGCAAAAAAAAGCTCTATCTAAAACCTCACATCGAAAGACCGAAAAATAAGAAAGATCTCAGTCAGGGAGATATTCTGATCGATACATTATTGGATGCGCTCAGCGATATAGAATATCCAATTGACCTCAATAAGATTAATCCAATCACAGCCGAAATTTACAATACGGAACTGACCATAGACACGAAAATCTCAGATGTTTATTCAAACAACAATAGGCTGTTTATAGAGATTATACCGACTGCTCAAAAAAAAGATCCCTCCGGATAACTCCCTTGACAAGCCACCCTGCCTCGGCGGGATGAGAAGGGCCCTCCTCATACTCCCAGCTCTGCGGATGGGCGCTGATTTCAACCGATATGCTGAGGTGGCTACTCGCCATTGCTGCCGACAAATCGATACACAATCCCTCCAAGGGCCGCGCCGATAATCGGAGCAATCCAAAATAACCAGAGTTGTGAGATAGCCCAGCCACCGACATACAGAGCGACTCCGGTGCTGCGTGCGGGATTCACGGAGGTGTTGGTAACCGGAATGCTGATCAAATGGATGAGGGTGAGTCCCAAGCCGATAGCGATCGGCGCAAAGCCTTGGGGTGCCCGCTCGTCGGTCGCACCCAGGATAATGACCAAAAACATCATCGTCATGACCACTTCCGTGACGAGGGAGGCCAGCAATGAATAGCCCCCGGGCGAATGCTCGCCATAGCCATTGGAGGCGAATCCGGCGGTCACGTCAAATCCGGCCTTGCCGCTGGCAATCAGGTACAGTACGCCACCTGCGGCAATGCCCCCGAGCACTTGGGCGACAATGTACGGGACTAATTCTTTGGCTTCAAAACGCCCTCCAACGAAGAGTCCGATAGACACTGCGGGATTGAGATGACATCCGGAGATATGGCCGATTGCAAAAGCCATGGTCAGCACGGTCAGACCGAAGGCCAAAGAGACTCCCAGCAAACCTATTCCGACATCCGGGAATGCCGCCGCTAAAACTGCGCTGCCGCATCCTCCCAAGACCAACCAAAAAGTCCCGATAAATTCTGCACCATATTTTTTCATCATTTCCTCCTCTTTAATGTTCAATAAATTAAATCGCAAGGTATGGCCCTAAACTATTGTTGTCAATCATGTTTTATTTAAATAAATCCGGTTGACAAGCAGCCAGACGATTCTTATTCATATAGAAGCACAGTAGGGGAAGATTTAGAACACACCAAGGGGAAAATCACAAGAAAGACAAAAATAGCTGCAAGGGTTTGCTATTCACGTCAATTCTAATCCTGAAAACGAAAAAAATAAGGCCGGCTAATATGCGACAGAAACTTCAACAGTACAAATATATCATATTGACAATCTTTTTAATGACGGGAGTGTCTGTAGCGGGCTGGGCTTTTGCTTCTCACTACGAAAATCAAGCCAAAGGTGTCGAACCTCAAAAAGAGTTGAATATTGACCCCCAATCGACGAATGTAGTGCCGTCGACAATTGATCATAGCAAGATAATACTGCTTTTGGTTTCTACCGGACTGGTCGGTTTTTTTGGCGTGCGCAGGCAAAATAACACAATCAAAACATTCGTAAAGAAGAAGTACCCGGAATTAAAACTCCGCATAAATTTAATAAGACAAGACAACCTGGAAAATCAGACATGCCAGCTAAGGAAGACGGGTTGTGTCGCGAGCTAATCAAAGATACTTATCCAACCCCATATGCTCATGTAATCGAAAAAAATCCTCTCTCCGCATTTTGAGCAGTAGCCTCAAGTAGTGCAATCCTTCACAGGGAAGGGAATAGCGCTCCAGTCCCGGCTCTGTGCATTCACGGCATTGCGGCATTTTCCCAATTTTTTTTCGGATGCAGCCGGCTTTGTTAGAATAAAACAATTCTGAAACGCCGGTCGTCGTGATATTGCCGACACTTTCACCGATCAACGGACATAAAAATATCTCCCCGTTGCTACGAACGAAAAAATAGTTGAAGCCGCAGGAACAGGGCTTTTTCATGGTTCCGGTTTTATAAAAATCGACCAGCGCAGCCGCATGAAAACGCCAGCGCAACTGATCGTTTGAAAAATACTCGATCATCTTTCTGACGTCTTCCGGTCTAAAATAGAGGTCTTTGGCCCGGTTCGGATTTAAATAACGGCCTTCTGTGATGATACATGGCGAAATAATCGTAAAGAACCCACCGGCAGCTGCAAATTTAGAAATCTTATGCAATTCATCGATGTTTAGCGGCAAAATCGTCGTTTTTAATCCGACAATCAGATTTGGATGCCGATTTCTTAGCAGGGCAAGTTCCGCAAGGGTCTTACTGACCTTCGGCCAGGCATCCGGATAGTTTCTGATCCGATTGTGAAGCGCTCCCACGGCATCCAGGGCGCATACGACGACCAGATCAAGCCCCTTTTTTTGAAAGGTCGGAAGGATGTTTTCCACCGTGGATACGACGGCGTCTGTTAAAAAACCATTGGTGGTAACGGCAATGGATCTCAGGGCGGGGAGACTTTTGTGCTTCAACTCGCAAATGCCGAGAAAAAGATCGATTAAATCATCCCGAATAAATGGTTCGCCGCCGGTTATGTCCAGTTCTCTGATATCGGCAAAAAGATCTGATGCAAGCAGTTCCAACCATTGCGAAATGTCCAGGTTTGGGACGTCGCGGGGAATTTTCCAGATATTGCACATGACGCAGCGGGCCACACAGTCATGGGTAACCTCCAGGCTGAGCGCCTGAGGCGTGCCCGGTTTTCCCCAAAAATGCTGCCATCGATACCGGATCCCGTTTTTCAGTAAGCGTAAAGCCAGTTTAAAAGCAGAATCGGTCATGATATATTTTTTACAATTTTCGGGACGATGGGTCGAAAGCAAATATGTTTAAAGCACCCCCACCAAACTCCCAACTGGTAAGACAATTGTTCAAGGGAAAAATAATATAGGAATGAAACCAAATTTAGCTGAGGCCTTTTAATGACATAGTCCACAGATCCCGCAAGCAAATGCAATATCACGATTGCGATGAACATTGGGGGGGCAATTGGCAGAATAATCAATGAGGGAAACAAATAATACCGCGAAACAAATGAAGCAATATGATGCAAGAAAGCCAGATAGTTTCGTAGTACAGACGACAGCAGCGATGATACCTTGACCGGAATTTTTCTTCTTTTGATCATTAACAGCTTTTTGACGGTATCGGCAACAAATGCCCCAACGCTGACAACAACTAAAGGACGAAACCCCGGGATAATCGATATTAATAAACTCGACCAGAACAACGATGTCAGGGGCGGGAAACATAGTTTCTTTATCTTTTCAGGATGCAGCTTGTTTAACAGCGATTCTGAGGTGCCGTAATCAAAGCGTCTGCGACAGAATGGAAACACTCGGTTGCGGTGTTTGTGGTAAACTCGGCCTTGGGGCCGATATTCGATCTGATATCCATTTTTTCGAATGCGCCAGCAAAGATCGACATCTTCACCCACTACCAGTTCTTCTTTGAATCCGCCTAGTTCTAAAAACAGATGGCGCCTGGCCAGAAGGTTGCATGCGGGCAGATAAAAGAAGGGATCATTTTTATGTGATCGTTTAAACCAATTGCTGACGTTTAATGATGACTTGACCTTCTCGTAGCGATCCAGGCCGTTTTCATCAAAATAGCTGTCAACGACGCCGCCAAGAGCTCCCAATTGAGCATCTTTAAAAGCCGGCACTAGCTCCCGCAGCCAAGCAGAACCGGCCAGACAGTCGGAATCAATGAAGGCCAGAATATCCCCTCCGGCATTCTGGGCGGCAAGGTTCCGGCAATAAGAAGCCTGTTTGTGTTGCTTCAGGCGAATGAGATGAACCGGGTAATGGCTGACGACATCCGGTGTTTGATCGGTCGACGCATCGTCCACAACGATAATTTCAAGCTTATCATACGGATAGTCAAGTTCTCCCAGGGACCGCAGACAAGCATCGATATCATCGTGGCGGTTTCTAACCGGTATGATTATCGAAACAAACAAATCATCGGATAACGCCGATACTCCCCTGCGCTCCAGAAAGCCTTTGCGCACCAGATCGTTAAGGAAGAATTCAACCTCCTCCGGTTTTCGACGCGCGGTTTTTGATCGAATGCTTTCGAATGAGCTGAACTCTTGTTTTGAAAGATGCTTGAAGAGATTTCGCCAATAGGGATGAATCCGGACTGATTTTAACGGATACGAAAGCACCAGCTGCAACTTTCCATCCGTCTCGGGGATCGACACGTTTTTCCTCAAACGATAGGCTAGGTTGCTCAACCCCGTACTCCCTATTGTATCAAGGGTTCCATAAAATAAACGGTTACCATTACCCAACCCGGTCAAGCCGGAATTGAATATTGACGATTGACGATTGAAGATTGAAGGAATTCTTTCTATTTTATTTTTTTAAAAGAGCAGAGTGAAGCGACATCCACAATTCGTCAATCGTCATTCGATATGCTGAGGTTCGCTGTTCGGCCTCACGGAGTCTCATATGGAGCCCTGGCTGAATAATGTTCGATAAGAGTATCTAACATCTCCTTTCCCTGACACCTGAAACCTGAAACCTTTTTTACATTTTGCGCCTTACCCCATGCGCCATGCGCATTGCCCTCTACATC
>JARFPZ010000050.1 GCA_029288035.1 Desulfosarcina sp. | reverse complement strand
GTATAGATCTCCCCGGCCAGAAGGTAGGACAAGCTGGCACCAATGCTGAAACTTGCGGTGTAAAAAGAGATGAATCGTGACTGCAGCATTCCTTCCGTGTGGTCACTGACCACCTTTAGCCCGGGCATGTAGATCCCGGCCAGGCTGATGCCCGCTAGAAACCGCAGCACCAGTGCCGACCAAAACCCCCGGGCCAACAGTGCAAAAGCGAGGGCTGTCAGGGCGCCGAGAAGCGATCCCAGCCCCATAATCTTGCGGGCATCCATTCTGTCGGTGATACCGGCCAGCACCGGCACCAAAATCATATAGCCGGCGTAGTAGGCGGCGCTGATCCAGCCCGCCTCGGTGTGGCTCAAACGCCATTCGGTCTGAAAGGTCGGTAACAGGGCGGGAAAAACTGCAATTGACGCCAGACCGAATATTTCCGCCAGGCAGACAAGCAGTGTCAGCCGGTAAGGAGAGGTTTGTCGCATGCAACTACTTTACTAGAGGCGACTGGATATGGCAACACTGGACTGTTGCTTTTAATCAAAACAAGGAGTGTGTCATGAACGCTAGACAATTAACCGTATTAACTGGAAATTCAGCTTCGCATCTGCGGGAGGTAATTTCTCTTTTAAGCAATGAGGATGTGGATATTCGTGCTCACTGCCTGGTGGACAATGGCGACGGCCATTGCAAATTAAGAATGATCGTATCCGATCCGGATAAAGCGATTTCGCTTTTACAGGGCAACAAATATGCGGTAGTCGCCAACGATGTCGTGATTGTTGAAACCGATGATAAGCCGGGCGGATTAAGCGTAATGCTCGAAAGGTTGGAAAGCGATAACATTCAGATAGAATATTCTTATACCGCCGCCAATGTATCGCCCGGCATCGCGGAAATGGTATTTCGTTTTTCAGACAACACAAAAGCCATGGGTGTATTGAAGAGAAACGGACTGAACTGATCGGTTCCAGGTTTATCGGGAAAAAAAATGAGCAACTGCCAGTCCTGTTTCAGGGTGTGTCGACTAAGGAAACCATCACAGCACCGATGACCGCTTCGACCGCAGATTCTATACTCAATTTCCCGGTTGTGATTGTGAGATCGTAATGGAGCGGATCGGATATATCCGCATTAAAAGACTGACGAATAAAAGCACTGCGCCTTGATTCTCTTCTGATAACACGCCGTTTGGCCTCTTCAGCCGAAACATCGAACCGGCGGGCAATATTTTGAATTCTCACATCCAAAGGAGCCACTATTCGTACGCTGAATCTTTTTTCCGGCGGAAGAATGAAATTTGCGCCCCGGCCCACTATCACAGCGCGCCCGTGTTCCGCGATGGTGCATACGACTTTCATTAGGTGTTCGAGATAGACACCAGGATACAGATAATGCTTGTTGACAAGTGATGAAATAAAATCTTCAACACCCGATAACCTTTTTTTTTCGAGGGTCTCAATCACCGAAGCACTGATTTTGGCGCTTTCAGCGATTCCTTTGATGATGTCCCGGTTAAAAATATCCAGATCCAGACGTTCAGCGATCTTTTGAGCTAAAATATTTCCGTCGGCGCCAGGTTCCTTGCTGACCGTTATTACGGGAATTCGCGCTTCCTCTTTCTTATGCTTTGCAGGAAAATGCCTTTCCCATTTTTTTATCTGATCTTTGACGAACTTCTCAATCGTTACTGTTTTCTTTTCCATAATTTATTTCGTAGATGTGCCCGCCAGGAATTGATTGGTAAAATTCTGGTTGTCTTCAGAGGTTATCTCATCCGGAAGTCTTTTCATTGCTAAAGATATGGCCGTATCCACCAACTCTGATTTAAACGCTCTTTTGGCGCCAAGAAGCTGGCTTTCAATTTTTTTCATGGTACTCTCGAGTAGAATTTTGCTTTCCTGCTGCGCATCTTCAATGAGCTTCTGTTTTTTTGTTTCGCCCTCTTTAATTATTCGCTCTTTTACTCTGGCAAACCGAACTTCGCTTTCATCCAGCATTCTGGCGGCATCCTGAATTTTTTTGTCGGCCTCTTCTTTTTTTTCCTCTACCATTTCAATTTCTCGGGCCACCTCTTCCCTGCGGCTCAGCAAGAAATCCTTTATCGGTGTTCTGGCATATTTTACCAGGATAAAGACGATAATCCCAAAATTCAACCAACGCATCACCAGATCGAATACCGGGCGCCAGTCGCCGGAATTATCAGCGGCTGAAGCCTCAGTACCCAGCAAGAGAATACCTATCACCACGGCCAATATAAAACAGCAAATTTCGCCTAATTTTTTGATCCCTTTCATGGGCTCAGCCTCCGATTCAGCACCTTTTCCATAACAGATAACGCCAGGGTTTCAGATTCTTCTTTGATATACTTTTTGGCTTCAATAATCTGAGCATCAACTTCTTTTTGGGCTTTATTCCTTGCTGCTTCGATTTCTTCCCGGGTGGCGGCAAAAATTTCATCCGCCCGACGACCGCCGGATTCTTCAAGCGATGCTTTTTGGGCAAAGGCTTCGGCCTTAACTGCGGACTCCTGGGTTCTGATCTGATCTGCAAGATCGTCAAGCTTATTGTCTGCCGTAACAATATCTTGCTGGATGCTCTTTATATGGTTTTCCCGATCAGCCATGACACTTCGCAACGGTTTAAACATAACCCGATTGATGATGTACAGAAAAATCAGAAATGAGATGATCTGAACAATAAAAGTCTCATTTATACTGATAAGCGCTATGTTACTGATAATCTGCATTGGTCGTATTCCATCAGTTTGCAGTCAAATCGTCAAACAGTACCTTGCCGATAAGCTGTTAAACAACAAATAAAAGCAATAAAGCTATAACCAGCGAATAGATTCCGGTTGACTCTGAAACCGCCTGCCCGACAAGCATTGTTCGAGTCAAAAGGCCGGCCTCTTTGGGATTTTTGCCGATCGCTTCACAAGCTTTGGCTGCAACCATGCCTTCACCCACACCCGGGCCGATGGCGCCAAGCCCCATGGAGATACCCGCTCCGATGAACGCTGCTGCTTTTACGATTTCCGCACCTTCGATTGCCATTTTTATTCCTCCCTTTAGAATGAATAATGTCGATTGGCGAATGACGAACTATTGAAATCGTTTCGCTCAATCTTTTTGATAAATTATTGTTGAAATAATTTTCTTCAATCCATTTACACCACGAATATCAATACCAGACTCACGACCATGGCATAAATCGCCGTGGATTGCGATACCGCCTGACCGACCAACATGATCCGCATTAAATCGCCTGCGTGTTCTACATTTCGTGCCACCCACCGCACTGCACCTTCGGCGGTCATGCCGTTGCCCAGTCCCGGTCCAATACCGCCGAAACCCGTGCAGATTCCGGCTCCTAACAGTGCCATTGAAGCGCTCAGGGCCGTGGACTCGGGAAATGATTTGAACATTAATATAAAACTTACCAATAATCCAAAGATGGAGGG
>JARFPZ010000032.1 GCA_029288035.1 Desulfosarcina sp. | reverse complement strand
ATTGACCGGATTGGCGGCCATTGGATAATTTTGCATTTCCTCCAACGTTCCCAAAGGGTAAATAACATGGCAAATTCGATCTCATTCTTCGATTTTACTTTTTGAGATTTCCAGAAAATGGTGCAAAAAAAAACTTTTGGTCATAATTTCATATTTTTATATTATATTTGCCATGTTATTTATGCAACGGCATCGGTCGGAATGGTATGGTCGCAAGCGTCAACGACCAGACCCCTCGATACATCGCATTGGTGAGTACGAATGACCTCTTATGCACCTTTTTGGGAACGCATGTCGGCCTTGTCAATTCCTGCAACAGGAACTGGCGTTGTCATGGCATCGCGGCGAAACGGTTCGCCCAGTTCCTGGTTGGTCATAACTTCGATGAAAGTGGTTTTACCTTCTTCCATCTGGGCCTTGATGGCAGTGTTCAGTTTCTCGGTGAGATCTTCCATGGTGGTCGCCTGAACACCGTGTAATCCGCACGCCTTTGCGATGTCGGCGTAGGAGACCTTTCTATCCAACTCGGTTCCAACGAAATTATCGTGGTACCAAAGGGTGGTGTTCCGTTTCTCAGCTCCCCACTGGTAGTTGCGGAAAATGACCATGGTAATGGCAGGCCATTCGTCCCGCCCACAGGCAGTCATTTCGTTCATTGAGATCCCGAAGGCCCCATCACCGGCAAAACCAACCACCGGAACGTCGGGCTTTGAGATTTTTGCACCCAGGATGGACGGAAAACCATAGCCACAGGATCCGAACAGGCCGGGCGCCAGATATTTACGGCCTTCTTCAAAGGTCGGATAGGCATTACCAACGGCACAGTTGTTCCCTATGTCCGAAGAGATGATCGCTTCTTTGGGTAAGGCGGCAATAATTGCACGCCAGGCCATCCGCGCGGTTATTTTTTCGGGTTCACGCTTTTGACAACGTTCGTTCCAGGTGGTACCGAGATCGTCTTCTTCATGATCCATGGTGGCCAGCTCTTTGCCCCAGTCTGCTTTGGCCTCTGCGACGACGGCCTTACGTTCTTCGCGGCCGTTATCGCCGGCCGTAGCGGACAGTTTTTCCAGGATGGAGGTGGCTACTTTCCCGGCGTCTCCGACGATACCCAACGTAATCGGGTGTGTCAGGCCGATGCGATCCGGATTGATATCGACCTGAATAACTGCCGCATCGGTTGGCCAGTAGTTAATACCGTAGCATGGCAGGGTTGAGAATGGATTTAACCGGTTGCCCAGCGCCAGGACGACATCAGCCTTGGAAATAATATTCATTCCTGCTTTTGAACCGTTGTAACCCAAGGGGCCCGCGAACAACGGGTGGCTGCCGGGAAACGCGTCATTGTGTTGATAGTTGCAACAGACAGGGGCGTCCAGGCGCTCGGCCAACTTCATTGAAGCTTCGATTGCACCGCCGAGCACAACGCCGCCGCCGTTTAAAAAAACGGGGAATTTAGCGTTGGACAAAAGTTCGGCTGCACGGGCGATGGCTTCCTCGCCGCCAGCCGGACGCTCGAATTCAATAATCGGGGGCAGCTCAATCTCAATAACCTGGGTCCAGAAGTCACGCGGAATATTGATCTGGGCCGGGGCAGAGAAGCGTTTGGCCCGCGAGATCACCCGGTTGAGAACTTCGGCCACACGGGCAGGATGGCGTACTTCTTCCTGGTAGGCAACCATGTCTTCGAACATGGCCATTTGAGGAACTTCCTGGAAACCGCCTTGCCCCATGGTCATGTTAGCCGCCTGGGCCGTTATCACCAAAAGCGGCGTATGGTTCCAGTAGGCTACCTTTACCGGTGTAACGAAATTCGCTATTCCCGGGCCGTTTTGACCCACCAGCATACTCATCTTGCCGGAGGCGCGCGTGAATCCATCTGCCATAAGACCGGCGCTGAATTCATGTCCACAATCCCAGAAAGTAATACCGGCCTGGGGAAACAGGTCGGTAACCGGCATCATGGCCGAACCAATGATACCAAACGCGCTGTCGATTCCATGCATTTGAAGAACTTTAATAAAAGCCTCTTCGGTGGTCATTTTTACTTTACTCATCATTCACCTCCTAAATTACAGTGATTATCGAAATAACATTCTAGCCTCTTTGCTCGTATTGTTGCCACGTTAAACGTTTCCGGCCCTGCTATTTATTAACGGTGTCGGGTCGGATAAAATTATCAGGATAATTGAATTTCCAGTGAACGTCTTTCAGATAGTCCGCAGCGGACTTTCGGTCGCCTTCCTTTAGCAACGCGATAAACACATCGTGTTCCGCGATAATCGCCCTTTTAAAACGATCACGGTAACTTTTCAGCGCAAATCCGAACAATCTCAGCTTCAGGCCGCTCACATAATTGGTCAGTTCGTGGTTGCCGGACAGATCAAGAAATACCTTATGAAACCGAATATTGGTTTCATGAAAATTTCGATTTTTTCCTTTGTCGATGGCTTGTTCCATGGCTCGATTGAAGCGTTTCATCTGATCGATCTTTTTATCCGTGATCTGATCGAAAACCGTAAAAACCACCTGCGACTCGAGCGTCCCGATAATTTCAAAGAGATTCAAAAGGTCTTCATATGTCAGGACATTGATGCGGACGCCACGCTGGGGCAAAATGGACACCAGACCCTGGATCTCCAACTGGGCGAGCGCCTCGCGCAACGGTGTGCGGCTGACATTCAGCTCTTCGGTCAATTTGCGTACATTAATCAGGGAGCCTGGCGTCAGGGCCCCACATTCAATTTGATTGCTGAGATACGTAAAAATCTCTTTGCGAAGACTCCAGCTATTTTGAGTTGCGATTGGTGGCATCAGGTTAGCGGCTCCTAAGACGAAAAGAAAATCAACAGTGGAAATTAAGATACTAGGATCCCACTTGGCTGTCAAGAAATATTTTCAATCAACTTTTGGTCGTGGGCGTAAGGCAACGTTCGAATGAGGTCAAGCTGCTTTTCCGCTGCAGGGACCAATTGGTAATATCCCCTTAAAAGGAGTCATATACCCTATCTTGTGCGCCGCTTTTTATTTGATTAACTTAACTAATATTTTATAAAAATGGTAAGTTATAGGGATTCGACTTAGGGGCACGAAATGTGAAATTAAGGCAGAATGTGGGTTGGCCAGGGGCGACCCACAATGAAACCCACAATGGCCGAGGATTTTATATTTGTTAAGCCAATCTTAACATTTGATCCCACGGTTATTGTGGATTAGCTGATGCATTTTACAGTGAGGCTCCTTGAATATTTTAGGCGCACCGATGATACTTGAACTGACCAAACATTAAATACCGATTGATTCCGTTATGTATTTCATGTATCCAAAAACTAGCTGAAATATTCTCGGCAAATTTGATGTTTGGTAGTTTCGCAATATATCCCTGCGACTTCATAAGGCAAAATCCAAATTCATATGGAATTAAATGGCTTTCTTTTTTTCAGACATGCAAATTAAAGGGATAAAATGGAAAAAATGAAAATTTCATTTTTGGAAAAAAGTGATATCCAAGAGGCGTCAAAGGTTCTCAGTGCGTCAATGCTCAAAAATCCTCTTCACATTGCAGTGTTTCAAGGTCACGGCGAAAAAGAACGCAAACTAATTGAAAAAATGTTTTTTGAACTTTTGAGTGATTTACCAGGTATTACTTTCTTAGCGAGGATGACCAGGCAAATTGTAGGTGTGATGAGGATGAAAACCTGCAACGGCAGTAAAGTTTCTAATGAGCACGCCCAAACCGGAGATGTAACTAATCTGGATTGGCGTAAATCCCATTGGCACAACGAATGGGCGCGGCATGATCCTTTAAATCAACACTGGCATCTTGGCCCTGTAGGTGTATTGCCATCACATCAAGGAAAAGGTATTGGCACAAAACTTTTAAGTCGTTTCTGTCAAGAAGTGGATGCATGTTTATCATCGGCATACTTAGAGACAGATACAGACAAGAATGTGCGATTTTATGAACGGTTCGGATTTGAGGTTGTGAAAGAAACCGAAATTTTTGATGTCAAAAACCGTTATATGTGGAGGCCCCCAGCATCTTAACTTGGGTATGGTTAACATCTGAAAAGTTTTTTTTGCCTAAAATACGTTGTGATATCGTCCAAAACGATGATGATCTCACAAATTTCCCGTTTTGGTGATATTCTCTATGAATATACCATCGACAATTGCAAAAATTCCCTATACATTAACAGGCGCAATACACATCCAATCCCGTCAGGTCAAACTGATGGTTTTGCTGACCTAAAAATGAAAGCTGGTTGATCTTGTGTTCGGGCCCTGGAGGGGACCGGGGCCAGCTCTGCTGGTGGCCGCTGATTTCGACATTTAACTTGCCACCGGCGGATGTTGCTTCCAAAATCCTGTGGCCTTTTCAAAAGCGTGCGCGAGCTGGAGTACGCTGAAGTCGGCGTTGTGCCGGCCGACGATTTGCATCCCCACCGGCAGCCCTTCCGGCGTAAACCCGCAGGGCACCGAAATGGCCGGCAGACCGGTGACGGTGATGTAGTAGCAGCTCTTCATCCAGTCGATATAGGTTTCCATTTTGACGCCGTCAATTTCTTCTACATAGGGCTGCTTGATATCAAAAGGCGGTACCTGATTGACAGGACAGATCAGAAATTCATAATTCTCCATAAATTCCCGTACCCGGTGGTAGAGTTCGGTACGCCGGACTTCGGCCCGGCCAAGCTGCGGACCTGTAAGTTTTTGTCCCTGTTCAGTGTTCCATACAACGGTGTCCTTTATAAGCTTGCGGTGGTCTTTCAGCAGCTCTGTATATCGGAGCTCAAAACGCCAGGCCCGCCACACTTTAAAAATGTCATCCGCACCGCTGAAATCCGGTTGCCCCGCTTCCACAATGCAGCCTAAGTCATGGAGCACACACTGTTGATTCTCCAGCACTTGGGTGACTCTTGGGTCCACCGGCAAATCCCCCAGGTTTTTGCTCCAAGCGATTTTCACGCCTTTAAAATCCCTTTCCAGTGACCCGCTGAATACACTTCCTGGTTCGGCAATGGCAATGGGCGATCGAGGATCGGGACCGGCAATAGCACTTAGCATTAACGCCGCATCCTGCACGGTGCGAGCCATTGGTCCCTGTACCGAGATTGGATACCACGCCACCGGATTGGGCCAAATGGGTACCCGACCCGGGGAAGTACGGAACCCTACGATATTACAAAAATTACCCGGATTGCGCAGGGAACCTCCGGTATCGCTGCCGTCGGCTAACGGGAGCATGCCGCAGGCCAGAGATACGGCCGCTCCACCGCTGCTACCGCCGCAGGTTTTGGTCGTGTCATAGGGGTTTAGTGTTTCTCCAAAGACTTGATTGAACGTCTGGGAGCCGGCGCCGAATTCCGGGGTATTGGTCTTGCCGATGGTAATGGCACCGGCCTTTTTAAGACGCTCCACGATTAAGCCGTCATGATCCGGCACAAAATCTTTGTATATGGGCGAGCCGAAAGTAGTACGCATATCTTTCGTCGGAACCAAATCTTTGTGGGCGATGGGAAGCCCATGCAGCGGTCCGATTGCTTTACCCTGCGCCAGAGCCTCATCCGCAGCATCAGCCAGGGCCAGTGCCTGCTCTGCAGGTATGCGTGTGACAATTGCATTAACGATCGGATTGACGCGTTCGATCTGATTCAGATGGGCTGCCATCACCTCGCGGCAGGACAACTGCTTGTCCCGGATTTTCTGAACCATCTCGGTTGCGGTCATGAAACAGATTTCGGATTTGGGCATACTGTCTCCTGTTTGAGCAAAAGTGTTCGATGTTCATTAGTTTCCATCCACAAATGGTCTTTTTGCCCAATCTCAGCGTCAATCTGCGCGCTTGCTTGTGCGGCGTAAACTACGCCTCCGCACAAGCGCTTGATTTCCTTGACCTTGGACAAAAATTATCATTTCTGGATTGGAAACACCAAAAAGAGCCCTTCTTTGGCAACGGTCTTTTATGGTCGGGCACACATTAGTTCTTTTTCACGTACCCCATCCCTGTTACCTTTTACCAATCCACCTCAATCGTCTGAACGTCTCCTCGACACGGATTTCCCAAAATATAATGAATCTGCCGTTGGCTCAGATTCATGACAATGGACAGGCAGGTGACGATTTGTTGTATCGGTTCAACCGACGGGTTGCGGTGCATACAGACGGAAAAGGGTTTGTCCATGTGGTCTTTGAGAATATTTTGGATCCCCTGGACATCGATGTCGCGCTTTAATTCCGTCAGGCCCTTGCGGGCCCGGCGGCAGCGCAGATAGGTCGACGGATACGGATCCCGCAGAGGTTTGAGATCACGGAAATTTTTCCCCGGTTTGAGATAATGATTCGTGTGGACGCAGATACCATTTTCAGGCCACAGCAAATGTTCTTCCACCGGAGAGGTTTCCAGATTGACGGCTTCACCATCGCTGTAACCGATGAGGAAGTTTATGGAATGGGCCCTGGCGGCGTTCAAAACGTAACCCAGAGCCTGGGCCAGATAGGATGATTCCAGAATACGGCGGGTGAGAAAAATCCAGGGTACGCCGGTTCTGGGTTGGTCGGAGGTCAGATTGTTAACCACCAGACCGATGCCGGCCGCATTCATGCCGATTTTAGCCAGTTGCCCGGCTTCCGTAAATGTCACCAGAGCGGGCGTTCCTTCCCGTTGACCGATTTTAAGAATCACCTGGCAATTCAATACCTCCTGATACCAATCCCAGTTCTGGGCCAGCATCATGTCGCCATGTTTAGTGACTTCAGGCAGGGCGGCAATTGTGGTGCACTCCTGGGCCAGGACCTGGGGATTAAAGAGAATTTCGGAGCGGGCATTCAACAGGAAGATATCCTCGAACGTGCGTCCGGCCCCCTCTGAAATTCCCTGAATTTCTTCTGCCAGATCCGGCGCGAATGCTTTTGCCTTGAGAATGAACGGCTTGCCTCTGACGACGGTTTCTTCCCAGGTTTCGCCGGTGATGCGGTGAAAAATTTCGCGGTAGGCCGCCAAAATTGTCGCAATTCTCTCTCTGGCAGCTTCACCATAGGCCTGCCCTCTTTGTTTTGGATCGGTTTGATCTAATTCAATGATTTGAATGGGCTCGATGCTCATATGCGGACCACCTCTCGTGCCACGGTATAGCTATCCAGAGCTTTTTGGTTATTGTCAAATGCTGGAATATTTCCCGAGTCCGTATTGTTAGCGGAAATTAGAATGTACGTCAATTTAGATCATAAGCGTTCAAGTCGAAAATGCCGGTAAAAGCCGGAAAAAGAGTCGGGGTTGAAAGTCCCTCCGCACAGAAATGCTTAGCGGCCAGCCGTGGCATCGAGTCTTGCGTCGGCTTCTCGCAAGAAGGCGGCAAAGCATTGACTGAGGGCGTGCAGGCCCGGCTATTGAGCTCCGAAATCACCTAATGCGGGTTGCCGACCTTGTGACGTGGGGGTGAAGGCCAAAGGCTGAACACTCGACATGTGCGCACCTGGGAAGTCGGACGGAGGAATAGTTACATGCCCGTCTGAGATTTGAACAGATCGACGGAATTGATCGGAACCTCCAGCAGTTCGGCGATTTTTAATTTTGCCCGGATGCCTTTGGGACTGCCGGCCATGGAAGTAATGATGCCGATGCCCAGATCCTCTCTGAGCTGGCGCATAACTTCTTCATTGGTCAGGTCCGCAACGCCGACGCCCAGTTTTTCGGCTACATATTGTTTTGCTTCGGCAATTTTCATTTTTTTAATCAGCTGCATCCAGGCCACCAGATCTCCGGAGGTTCGGATGCCGCCCATGCCGCTGGCAAAAATATGGGCAATGTGCATGCCAAAGGG
>JARFPZ010000618.1 GCA_029288035.1 Desulfosarcina sp. | reverse complement strand
CATCCGAAAAAGAGATTCAGCGTGCGAATGGTGGCTCCTTTGGATGTAAGAATTCAAAATATTTCCCGCCGATTCGATGTTTCGGCTGAGGAGGCCAAACGACGTATTATTCGAAGAGAATCGAGACGCAGTGCCTTTGTTCGTCAATCTTTTAACGCGGATATTTCGGATCCGATCCATTACGATCTCACGATCAATACCGGGAATATGAGTATGGCATCCGCGGTCGAGGCGGTCATCAGTGCGGTGATGGTTACTTTGGACGACTCATCCTTAAACAGGAAAACCAGCCGCTGGCTTTAATTTCAGAAAGACCTTTGCTCCAATTAAAGAAGATTTGTCAAACATTGCCGGTGGAAAATTTCAAGCCATTTCTCTCCAACACGTCAATGGCTTTTGTATTGTTGGTAAAACGAAAAACCATTTCTGCGATTCCAGGCGATACAGTGGCCGCGGTATAGGAATATTCAATCCGAATATCATCTCCTTCCAGCATTTCCAGCAGGACGCTTAATCCACCCGGTTTATCATCAATTTCTATCATTACGACGTCGTTTGCGACCGCAGCATATCGGTGGCCCTGCAAAATTGCCATGGCCTTATCCGGCTCGGATACGACCATTCTTAGTTTACAATGGCCGTCGCCATTGTCCACCAGGCAATGGGCGCGGATGTCGATCTCATCTTTGCTTAAAATTGATATGACCTTCCGCAATTGGTAAGCTGAATTTTCGGACAATACAGTTAATTGTTTGACGGTCATGACTCACTCCTTGTTTAAGCCGGTCAAGCCGGAGTTGAAAATTGAAGATTGAAGATTGAAGATTTGTGGATGTCGCTTCGCTCTGCTATTTATATAATCTTTTTTATAAAATGATAGATTCCTTAAATAGTCAATATTCAATCGACAATAATCAATCATTTCGTGTAGGGTAGTATCATGAGATCCACCTCTCCATACCGGCTGACACTATTTGTCTGCCTGGCGGAAATATTCGGTTTGGCGTCGATTGCAGTCTTTCCCGCTCTGCTGCCGACATTTATGACGGAATGGCGTTTAAGCCATACCGAGGCGGGCTGGATCAGCGCCGCCTACTATGCCGGCTATATGATTCTGGTACCGGTACTGGCCGGGATCACCGACCGAATGGATGCCCGCAAAATTATGGGGCTGGGAGCATTTCTCGGTGCCCTGACCGCCATCGTTTTTGCGCTGTCAGCCCATGGGTTTTGGTCGGCACTGATCCTACGGTTTCTAGCGGGCATCAGCCTGGCCGGAATTTACATGCCCGGGCTAAAGGTAGTCAGCGATCACACGGAGGGAACGCTCCAGTCACGGTTCATCTCGTTTTACACTGCAAGTTTCAGCATCGGCGCCAGCCTTTCCTACCTGCTGGCCGGTGAGATCAATACGATGGCCGGCTGGCGTTGGTCTTTCGCCGCGTCCGCCGTCGGAACTGCAGTTGCGCTGTTCATCGTCCGGTTGTATGTGCCTGCGGCGAAAATTTGCACCTCTAAAAGGCAGGCGCTGCTCGCGGATTTCAAAGTCGTCTTCAGTTCCCGCCCGGCAATGTCCTACGTCCTCGGGTATGCCGCCCACATGTGGGAGCTTTTTTCTCTGCGCTCCTGGTTGGTGGCGTTCCTGGCTTTTAGTATCCAACTGCAGCCGGCGGGTGCTTTTACCTGGAGCCCAACCCAGATCGCCTTTCTGGTCAACCTGATCGGTCTTCCGGCCAGTATCGGCGGTAACGAATTGTCCCGCAAATTCGGCCGCCGAAAAGTGGTAACGACGGTGATGATCGGTTCGGCAGCGCTTGGATCTGTTCTGGGCTTTACGGCGCCCTTACCTTATTTTACAGTCGCCGTTTTGGCGCTTTTATACGGAATAACGGTCACCGGTGATTCCGCATCGTTGACCGCCGGCGTTGTGGCCGTTGCGCCGGCCGGTTTCCGGGGAGCAACCCTGGCGGTTCACTCCACGATCGGCTTTGGAGCGGCCTTTCTGGGCCCCCTGACCGTCGGTGTGGTGCTGGATTTCTTCCAAGACAGCCAATTGGCATGGGCCATGGGCTTTTTGACCATGGCGGCCGGATCTCTTTTAGGACCGCTGTTTTTATCTCGCCTCAAATCGGAATAGGTTAATGATTTAATGTTGATAGTTCCGTAATAAGTCCTCGAATTGTCATGCCGGACTTGATCCGGCATCCAGAACATATTGAATTTACTGGATTCCGGCTTTCGCGGGAATGACGGCAAAACGGAAGAATCGCCTTTTTACGAGCTCGTCAATATTGATTATTTAAGTCCGTCTCTTTCCGAGCTGCAGGCTCTGCGAGCCGGGAGCCAGCTGATCAATTTTAAAATACCTGGCTAGAGATTGATTGAGCGAAGCGACCTCCACAAATCTTCAATCTTCATTCTTCAATCTTCAATTGCGGCTCGTCCAGATTGGGACATATTAAGATACTTGCAGCATGATAGCAAATCATTTTTGATCAAACACAGCTGCTGCTATATGCCTCGATAAAATATTTCAATCGGGATATCTGGCTTCGGCTGAGCTTCCCGAACCTGACAGCTTGTTTTCTCAATTGAGTTGCTTCTCCGGCCTTTTTTTCGGAGACGGCAAGATCGGAAACCGTTTTAATTCCAAGATGCCTTATTAATACCGCTTCCGTATAATTCGCAGATATGATATCGATCTCTGACGCTTCAGGGGTTTTGCCATTTCTGGAATGATACTGAAAAACCAAACATGTAAAGCAAATTGATAGGCATGCATACTTGGTTGTCGGCATCGTTCAGCAACAAAACCCTGTTTCCCGTTTTGCAGATCCCGGCATGGGTCAAGAAGGATGGTTCGATTCCGAATAATCATTATTTGATATTTAAGATGCGACCCGCATTTTTTCCACTTAATGAGGTTTAACCTCATAGCCGGGTTCTATGGGCGCGTCATCCGTCATTTCGGCAGGGAAACCCGTGCCTAAAATCTGGATGCCGCAAGCTTCTTCCAAACGTTTGATGATATTGGGAGAGAACTCGCGGGGTCCATAACGCTCTTGGCCATCCTTAAATATGTTCAATACCAGCGGTGATATCTCCACAGGAACCTTGTTGACATTGGCAAGCTTGTCAAAAAGTCCGACGTCTTTCACTACCAGATCCATCGTAAAGTTGATATCACGGCTGCCGTTTAGAATCACCTGGGATTCTGTTTCATGAACAAAGGAGTTCCCGGACGAAATACGGATGGCTTCGTAGGTTGTGTTCATATCCATGCCGGCTTTTTTCGCTACTGCAAATGCCTCGGCCAATGCCGCGAGGTGCACCGTACATAGGTAGTTGGTGACAACTTTCAATACGGATGCCGATCCTATTGGGCCGGTATGCAGGATGCGGCGCCCCATGGTAGTCAAAATGGGAAGCACACGGTCAAACGTCTCACGTTCTCCACCGGCAAAAATTGAAATATTGCCGGTGGCTGCACGATGGCAGCCACCTGACACCGGACAGTCCATCGCCATGGCACCTTTTGCTTTAACGATATTTGCCAGGCGGATAACCTCTGAGTCGTCCGTCGTACTCATTTCCAGCCAGATTTTCCCTTTGCCAAGACCAGCGATAATTCCATCTTCGCTTTCCATTACCGTGGAGCACACTGTTGGTGACGGTAAGCAGGTAATAATCAGATCAACCTTCTCTGCCATTTCCTTGGGTGAGGCCGCACTAGCTGCGCCACGGTCAACGAATGACCGGACCAGGGCATCGTCGAGATCGCGCACAGTAAGATCAAATCCGTCGCGCAGCAGGCTGCCAGCTAATTTGCCGCCGACATTTCCGAGTCCAATAAATCCAATTTTCATCGTCTCCTCCTTGTAAATTACCAGATCTGTTATAGTACCTCAATCATATTACCGGGATTCCACAGGTTATGCTTATCTAGTTGCTTTTTCATTTGGTGCAGATCTTCGATATAAGCCTTCGAAACTGTCTTAAGAAAGATTGATTTCTTTAGTTTTCCAATGCCGTACGATGTGATGGCATTCCCGAGAGAGGCAGGAAACCTTTCAGCCCACGTTTCAAATAATGTCCTACCTTTAACAAACTCCCCATAACTTCCGGGAAGGATATCAATGTGCAGGCGGTTGCTTCCAATATGCCCCCAATAGCCGGCTTTTAGATTTTCCTTTTGAAGTGTTTTTTCGATTCTGCTGACCCAGGTTTTTAAACCATCCCCCTCTAAGCTGATGTCGATACCGAGTTTGGTAATTCTATGATCTTCAGATCGGACTTTTTCGACGTGTAAGATGGCAATTTCAGCAGCGGCATGCAGGAAATTTCTCATCTTATCAATCTCCGGCTCTCCGGAAAATGCCCAAGTCTGATCTGGATCGCCGTTAAAACTTGAACCGATCGTCATCAGCGCTTCGGCAATTTCTTCGATGGCTTCTTCCTGATCTCCATGTATTTCCACATAAACCATCGTCGCAATACGGGTTGCAACGTCGGGAATATGTTTTATCTTAGTCAACTCGTTTTTACGCCTTTCAAGGGCATTGATGATCGTGTGGTCAAGATACTCAATCGCTGCAATGTTGGCACCCTGCACTTCAAAAGATGTGGCCTTGAGCTGATCTGAAAAGGACATCCCATCCTCTCGGTCCTCAAAGAAAAAGCCAATCCCCCAGATTTCTCTGGGTTTTGGCATAAGCCGCAGCGTCAACTCGGTGATCACACCATACATCCCTTCCCCGCCCAGATAAACGTCCTGAAGATCTTTGGATTTACCATTGATGACAATAGCGTCTTGTCCACTTTTAAGATCACGGATTGATCCTTCGGCGTTCATGACACGAATGCCCGAGATATGGGAAGTAGATTTACCATAAAGATGAAAACAGATACCCTTGGCATCGGTAGAAGCAATGCCGCCGACGGTAGCTGTTGATTCGGATGGATCCGGTGGCCAGAATAACGCTTTGGGTGTTTCCAGTCGGTCAATCGCCTTTCGGAGTTCATTGAGCGTGATCCCGGGTTCGACCTTCAAGAATGCCTCACCCGCTTCAGCAATGAAAAAGGATTTGACCTTGTTCATAAGGGAGAGGTTCATAATATGGCCTCTCGAGGGTACGGCACTGCCGACGACACCGGTCTTGCCACCCTGAATCGTGACAGGCATCCGGTTTTCCCGCGTCACCCGAAGGATATTGCCGATTTCCGCTTCGCTTTCAGGAAATGAAATACTGTCTGCTGCGCCCCTCATCTTGGATTCGTCCCTCAAATACTCATGATAGGTGTCGTCCATTGAATGAATCAGCTGCTTTTTCAAACCGGATATCCTTCCTAATTTCAGATATCGTTGATTGGTTGATTAGTTGATTGGTTAAGTAGTCGTAAACATGGATTTATGCCATAGTTGCAAAATAATCGGACACTTAATTTTTCAACAATCATAACATTCTAAAATTATGACTATAATTTACCTAATCAACCATTCAACCAGTAAACTGTTCAATGAGGTCTAGCTTTGTTCGCCGTTCTGTTAATTTAACCTAAACTGAGCGATTCCGGGTTGAACCGTATAACCCAGGTTCCAAACGCTCAGCACAGGACGATTTTAGCAAGTTCCGCCATCACCGCTTTGTAATCATCGATGATGGCAACATCGGCGGCTTTGATAATCGGCGCCCGAATGTCGGTATTGATGGCGACAATGGTTTTGCTTTTTTCAATGCCGGCATAAAAGGCGGCTGCGCCGGAAACGCCTGCTGCGATACAGACTTCCGGCTTTGTCATGGCGCCGGAAACGCCAATCATGCGGTGCAGGGGGGTCCAGGCACTCATGGCGACCGGACGACTTACGCCGAAAGCGGCGCCCAGAGCATCGGCGATTTTTTTCAGACGTTGGGTATTTTCTTTGGAGTGCATCCCCCTGCCGCCGACGATCAGGAAAGTTGCGGCTTCAAGATCTTGGGTTGTTTCTGTAGGGATCCAATTTGAATGCTTAATGAACCGATCCTTTTGCAGACCGGTCAGGTCATGCTCAGTGACAATCCGCTTGTCCCGTATGGTAATTGCTTGCCTGTCGGCACTGCCTTTGGCCAGGGAGATGCAGTAAGGCTTTTGGGTTAATTTGAAGGTGCCCAGAACGTGGTTGGCATAAACCGTCTTTCTTGCAATCAATTGCGCCCCTGAGCATTCAATCTGTTTCACCTGGACAAGGGACGAACCTTTCATTCGACAAGCCCAGCGAACGGCGATTTCAGATCCTGCAAATCCGCTGGGGAACAAATACAGATGTGTCTTTTCAGCGTTTTCAACTGTTTGAAGTGCTTCCAGGATATTTTCCGGCTGGTAGCGGGCAACGCGCACGAGTTTCACGGATTCGGTCGGTACCAGGCCAAGAAGCGCGTTTTTTGCCTCTTTTTTGGCATAGAAAACGATCGTACTTCCAATGTTGTCACCGGAACTTAGGTGCTTTCGAATAAAGCCATTCAGTTCCTCGGCTTGGGCCGCGACGCTCGGCGAGGACCCATTGAGTATCGCCTTGAATATCAAATTTTTGCCGGCCTTTCTTTCACCAGAACTGAGCGCTTCAAATGCGCTTCATATAATTTTCTGGCTTTTTCTTCAGGGCTTTTCCCTTCAATGACAATTCCCGCTCTTTCATGATGGATAACCTCCAGGTCAACAAGCTCCTCGGTCTCATCCGCTAGTTGAAAATCCTTGATGGATAGGGTCTCAATCGGCTGTTTACCGTAACGCAACCGGTCCTTGAGTGTGGGAACCCGCATATAGGTATTGGGCGCATCTCCGATAGAAAGCACACACGGCGTTTGGATTTGTTGCCGGAGCAGGCCGTCATCCATCTGACTGGTCACCATCAAGTGATTCATATCGACAAGTTCAATCCGGATTGCCTGGGTGATGCAGGGCCATCCCAGCATTTCCGCCACGAGCAGATGGGTTCTCGCGTTTTCACCGATATGGGTTTGTCTACCCAGAAGCAGCACATCCTGGGGTGCCAGTTTGAAAACGTATTGGGTTAAAATAGAAGCAATGGCCATGGGCCTGAATCGCAGATCATCCTGACTGTCAATGCGCACAACCCGTTTGAACCGCAGCGCATTCAGGGTTTTCAGGAGGGTCGTTGCGCCGCTGCCGGCGATGGTCAAAGCGGTGAGTTCTATCGGCACCTTAACGCTTTCAGATGCATCTGAAAGGGTTAAGGCGATTTCCAGAGCGCTCTCATCATAGCTGTTCAGGGTGGGTTTCAGAAAGCTTGTATCGATTTGAAGATTTTTATCGATGACCCAATCTTCGTCTGCCAGCATCTCCACTTCAGGTACTGTTGTGAAACACACCAAAATATTCATTTACGTTTCCAATGGAATGATGGTCCCCATATTCATGATGCCGTTTGGATCGAAAGCACTTTTCAATTTTTTGAGAATGTAATACGAAGAATCATATTCCGCTTCAATCCATTGGGTCCGGTGTTTGCCGACACCATGGTGGTGGCACATGGAACCGCCGGCCTTGATCGTCTCTTCGACGATAATCTTTTTGATGGCAAGGTGGTACTTCGTAAGTTCCTCCTCGGGTCTGCAATCCACCACGTTATAGAAGTATACAAAGTAGAGGTTGGTTCCGTTGAGATAGCTGTGAGATGAATGCGCACCCAAGAGGGTCAGGTCGGGAATCTCGTTTCTGACCCTTTGCATGCACACTTCGTATATGTCATTAATAATACTCCAGTTGCCGGATATTTCGGTGGTATTACAGACGTTCTTCGTTTCTAAAATCTCGGTTTTTTCTTCAGCTAAATTGGCTGGATCCCAGTTGAGGTGGGCAAACCACCTCTCAATCAGTTTCGGGTCGACTTTCTCACATTCGTCGTATCCAGCCACAATTTCCTCGATTGCAGTGGCGGTTGCATCTGCTATCGGTTTTACGCCTTCTGCCACAAAAATCATTACACACTTACCTTCGGCAAAGTGCGAGAAGTGGTAGGAACCATCCTCAGCATCATACAGACGGGCGACTGAGGGTCTATAACCATTTACCATGGCTTCCCGCAGAATCTCGAAACCGGTCTTCATAGTATTCAGGGTATAACCTAAGAACTTGTTGCTCTCAGGAAAATATTTAAAAATTTTGACGGTAACTTCCGTGATGTAGCAAAGGGCGCCTTCATTGCCAATGATAACTTGGCGGATATCAGGGCCGGCGGCCCTGCGAGGTATGTTCTTTATGCGGGTAACGCCGCCATCCGGAAAAACAGCTTCTAACCCAACGACCATGTCTTCAATGCCGCCGTATAGCGTTGAAAATTGGCCGATGCTTCTTGTAGCAACAAGCCCGCCCAGCTGTGCCAAAGGTTTTGATTGGGGTGAGTGGCCGGTAGTGTAGCCTTGTTCCCTTAAACGGTCGTCAAGTTCTTGCAGAGACGCGCCGCATTGCACGGTTGCCTGCATATTATAGGTGTCGATGCTGATGATCTTATTC
>JARFPZ010000342.1 GCA_029288035.1 Desulfosarcina sp. | reverse complement strand
GGTCATCAGCGCATAGAGGTCCTTCTTCAGAGCCTCCAGGTCGAGTTTCTTGAATTCCTCAGCGTAGTTGAACTCCTCGCCCATCGGATTGGACTTGGAAGAATGCTGGTGCAGAATGTTAAGATTCAACTGATTCGGCCACCAGTCCCGGTTTGACGTGCCACCGCCGGCAGTGGGATTTTTAGCTCCGCCCGTTACCGGGCATTTGCTGTCTTCATTCATAAGATTTCCTCCTTTCGTTGTCTGAACTTATGCACCGTGCTGCTATGAATATCGTGCTTCGGTGCCCATCTATCTAATTAACTATAGAAATAAAATATTATATGATAACCACTATCAATTAATGGCAAAAAAATATATTAAACTTTCTCTGCCATGCAATTGCTGCATATACCGAAAAAGTCCAACCTATGATTCAGAATTTTAAAATTAGTCTCTAATGCGACATCATTATTCATTTCATCCAGGCTATCCAGGTCTGGGTCGACAATTTTTTTACACTTGATACAGATGACGTGTGGATGGGGGGTAGGCTTGTTTCCATCATATCGATTGCTCCCATTCGGGAACCCTAACTCAAGAACTTCACCAAGTGATTTAATTAATACAATATTTTTGTATACAGTGGCAAGACTCATTGTCGGAAAGTCTTTTTTTATCTGGACATGGATATTTTCAACACTGGGATGGCCTTCACTTTTGGCAAGAATTTTAACGATAGCCAGCCGCTGAGGCGTTATCTTGTAGCCATTAGCCCTTAATTTTTGGATGATGATTTCAAATCTTTTTTTATGGTCTGCCAACGGAAGTCCCTTTATCCTAAATAATAATTATTTTCAATTAACATTGATTTTCTTTTCTGTCAACTCCTATTTCAGTCGTTCATATATGTTTACTTATCTCAAAGAATTAAAGCCTTTCGGGAACTAAGATACATGGAAGCAGGTATCTTTATCGGTGCACATCACATGGAACAAAAGCCGCAAGGTTTGTGTTTGGTGTATGCTCAGGCTTGGCTTCAATTATTTCCCTTTTTTAGCCATTTTTGTGCTTAAACAAATTACAATCAAGGTTTAGCGGTTCAGGGTTCAACGTTCCGGGTTGAAAAACACCTAACCAGCTCCTACCAAAGGGATTCAGCTATTATGTGTTAATAACGCCTTTTCACCCCATGGGTGAAGTCGGGTATTCTGAATTTTGGTCAGTATAGTAAGCAGTTTCAAACATTTGTAACCTTTGAACCGTGAACCCTGAACCTGGAACCGATCAGTTTAGGTACAAATAAAGTAGGCCTGACTATTCAGGTCCCAATTACGATGCCCCCGTCGACACGCAAAACCTCTCCTGAAATGAAACTCGCTTCATCAGACGCCAAAAAGAGATAGGCGTTGGCAATGTCCTCCGGTTGGCCCATACGCCCCAGCGGGGTGCGGGCCTTCATGCCCTCCAGGATCTTCTCCGGCATGGACATCAAGATTTCGGTGGCCGTAAACCCGGGGGCCACCGCGTTGACCCGGATGTTGTGGCGACCCAGCTCTCTAGCCCACGCTTTGGTCATACCGATCACACCGGCCTTGGTGGCGATATAATTGGTTTGCCCTATATTTCCGTCGATGCCGACAATGGACGTCGCACTCAAGATCACACCGCCGCCCTGACGGATCATGGCCGGCGCCACCGCCTGGGTGCAGTTAAAAACCCCCTTGAGATTGATCGATATCACCAGATCGAAATCGGCCTCCGGCATCTGTTTGACAAGTTCACCGTCCTTCATTTTGACCAACAGACTGTCGCGTACAATTCCGGCGTTGTTGACCAGAATATCCGCCCGTCCATATTTTTCCAGCACGCTCTCAACCCAACCGCCCACAGACGCTCGGTCGGTGACATCCACCCGATAAAAATCAGAATTAGGGCCGAGATCCCGAACGGCGTCTTCACCGGCTTTCTGATTAACATCACAGATAACCACCTGGGCGCCTTCTTCGATAAAACGTTTGGTCGTTGCGTAGCCAATGCCGGCGGCCCCGCCGGTAATGAGTGCTATTTTGTCCTTTAGTCGCATGATTTTCTCCCTTTTCAGTTAAATTAAAATCCTCGTCTCTGCTTTCGCCTCTCTCTCGTAATTTGCGAAAAATTTATCTACCAAGATATTTTCGCCACCAGACACGAAGTTATATTACAATAAATAGTTAGCGTTTGTGTCTTTGTGCCTTTGTGGCCATTCTATCCGGCTTATCCGGGTTAGGATTTATTCAGCTTCAAACGCCAGATAGGTCTCCTTTTTTTCTCCCTCTTGGCGGTGCAGATACTTGACTTTGAGCGGCATACCGACTTTAATGTCTTCGGGTTTGGCACAATCCACACCCTCAATTCGTGCATCCACTTTCGCACCTTCCGCCAGCTCCACAACTCCGGTGCAATAGGGATTTTTTCGGCTATATCCCTGGGCAATCATTAACGGTGGTGGAATGTTGATACAGGCAAAGGCCGCCAAACTGCCCTTGCCCTTCATCTCGATCCATTCCATATTCGACTCGTAGCAATCGATGCAAATGGATCGTGGGGGGACATACTGCTTGCCGCAGCCTCTACAGCGCGAGCCCATGAGCCTTTCTTCATTTAGAAATAATTCGTAGGATATATCACTAAAGGGCCTTTCTTCCATGACTCTTTCTCCTTTCTTGTGGGTTCAGAGGTTCATCGTTCAGGGTTCAGAGGTTCTGGGTTCAGGGTTCTCGTATGAGACTTCGTTATTTAACCAAAGCCTCATATGAGACCTGTCTCTTATACACATCT
>JARFPZ010000341.1 GCA_029288035.1 Desulfosarcina sp. | reverse complement strand
CCGCTAAGGTCAGCATTCAGCTGATTTCCTCTGGCCTTGGTTTGGTTAATGGTCAAGATATCGTTTTTGACAATCAGATCCGCATCGATATCTCTGAATTCCAAAGATTTGACATTAAATACGGCTTTCTTCAATTCAATTTTTGATTTTGACAGTGTCAGTTTCCCCGCCAGCGAGCGGTCCGACCCCACGTTGGCAAAGGTGAAATCTCCATTGAGTACACCGGCAATTTTGTCAGCGGGCAGGCGCTGCAGTGCGGGAATTCCCTCCACCTGAAGCTCTGAAATTCGGCCGTCACCTTTCACTTCCTGGGCCCCGGAGAGTCTGCCGAATTCCGCTCGGCCGCTAATGGTACCGGCATTGAGATAGCCTTTGAAATTCACAGTGGTTTTATCACTAAACAGCGACAAAATACCGGGCATTAATTTAAGTTTCTCTAAATCGACCAGTGCCTTGCTCTGATGCACAATACCGACGTTATGCAGGTTGAGGCCCGGAGGAATAGCCGGACTGACGCGGTCAATGGTGACGGTGACATCAGGATTTCCCTGACTCAGTCGATATGCCAGATATGTTTTCAGTGTATCCGAGGGGAAAAGATAGTAGAGAAAAATTCCCGTGATAGCGATGAGGTAGATGGTATAGAAAATCGATTTTTTTGATATTTTCATTATTAAATTTCAACCGTTTCAACCTGCAACACAGCGGTAAGGAGCCCCTGTTTTTTGTCCTTTTTGGAAATCGAAATCCGTCTAATGTCCACCATGTTTTCGGAGGTTTCAACACCGTATAGATAATTCGCCAGTTGTTTCAGGGTGATGGCATCCAGCTTCATTTCCACACGGGAAATCTTGTACCGACTGTCTTTTTGAATCCTGGTAGATGGTTTCATGGAGCTGATGTTATTCCTGATACCGGCCTCACCGGCCATTTTTACCAAAAAAGAATTTAACTTAAATCCTTTTTTCCTGCGGCTGAATAGGGCTTCGGATACTTCTGTTTTTTTGGTCAGTTCGGCATATTCAGACTGAAGCTGGCGCATTTGTTCAAGCGTCGCCGTTTTAGCTTGTAAATTTCCATTTAATTGATCTGTTCTACTTAAAAAAGGTTCCACAATCAGTGTGACAATCAAAAAAATACCAATGACAGCGGCCGCCAGCATAATCGCATAGCGTTCGCGTTTGTTCATTTTTTTCAAGGTTGCTGGTAAATTCATTTTACAACACCACTTTCATCTGGAAGCGGACCTCATTGCCGGATCGGCCCTTGTTGCTGGAGCTGATCGTTACTTTTTTAAAGGCATCAATTTGCTCCAGTTTATTTTTGATCTCGTCCACCGCTTCAAATGTGTCTGTGGTTCCCGTAATTATCACATTCTCCGGCGATATGACCATGCGGCTGATGTCCACCGTGATGGATTCCGAAATACTTTTGCTGATATTGTTTAAAATGTCAATGCTGAGGATCTGAGAGGTAGAAGTGGTCTGAAATTCCGTGTTATTTTGGAACTCCTTTACTTTACTCTGCATCTGCCGGAAGGGATCTCCAACCCGTTTTACTTCCGGAAAAGTTTCCTTAAAAATACCGGTGATTTGACGGTTTACCCGATCTATTTGTCGGTTTAAGGTATATGATTTCGCAATTACATTAAAAAATAATAAGGCCAGCACTGTCGCAGCGAGAATCCCGGTTTTGATCAGATATTTCTTGTATTTTATAAAAAATTTTTTAGCGGCAAACCGACCTTTGTGAAAGTTTAGGCCCCTGATCCCCTCAATTTCCATGAGAGCCAGAGCCAGGGCGTTATCCATCAAAGCCGGGTCCCACGGTTTGTTGTCTTGACCGTCAATGGGAATGCTCAGGCGATCTGCAAAATTTAACCGCTTGACCGGAAGGTCTAAAAAATCGGAGACATCCGCGTCAAAGTCGGCACCGTTCAAACCGGACCCGGTTACCACCATAGCCGGCGGTTGGTACTCTATCTGAGAAATTTCACCAAATGCGGACAGCGTGCGGCGTACGAAGGCACCCAGGGAAATGGCCCGGGTGTCATCGGTTCCCGGGGTCGCGAACGATCGGATAAGCTTCACCCCCCCGTTGCTGACAATGAACAGTGTGCTGAGAGCCTTATCGATTTTAAGAAACAACTGGTCTTTGCCGGCATCCGACTGATTTGCCAGACAGAGGGCCGTGGGAAGTCCGCTCAGCGTTACCATTTCAGGGTCCATTTTAATTTCACCCAAGGTACTAAGATACGGCGTCAGCTCAGAATTCGGCACTGCCACGGCAATAATATCGGTGTGATCATTGTGGCCGGCGGATTCGAGGTCGATAAAATCAATGTTGAGGTCATCGACCGGGTAAGGGATGGTGGGCTCCAGCTCGAACGGCAGAACCATTTTAATTTTCTTAGTATCTTTAAAAGGGATCTGCAAAATCCGATAGGAAAAGTGATCTGCTGAAATAGAGACGACACAATCACAGCCATCGGTGTCGATTTCACTGCAAAGGGTTTCCAGGGCAGTCTTAAAAGGGTGTTCATCCTCAGCGGGATCGGTTATGGGGACATGCGCATGGGCATCGATCCGGCTTTCGCGCAGGCTTGTTTTAACCAGCACCGCGGAAACAGACTCTTTTCGAATATCAATTCCAAGTACTTTTCTGCTCATTTCGCCTTTACCCGACTATCCTCGAGTGCCCAGCCCGGTCAAGCCAGAATTCAAAAGTTTTTGCTTTATATTAGCCAATAAACTCGAAATCCAAAAAACGAAATACGAAACAAATCCTAAATACGAATGTCTCAATGACCAGAACAACACCACAATTCGGTAATATCAAAATTGTAATCCTGTTTGGGTCATTTTAATTTTGGTGATTAGAGTTTGTTTCGAATTTCGATATTCTGGTTTAAGGGTTCCGATTGGTTATCCAGATCGATGATTATTTTTAACGTTAAACAAAAGAAATTATTTCTAAGCACCTAATCCGTCTGCCAGCTTAAAACCTTGCATGTCCATTTACCGGATTCAGGGTTTTGAACTCGTTGGATGAGGGCGGTTACGGACGTTTTGATGTTGCTTATGACAGCTTCGGATTCAATGCGAAATACGTCGCTTGACGCGGTAATCAGTTTAGGATCAATTGTGATATCACCAAAGCCAGGAATGTTCTTATACCACTTAGTACTGGAAAAGTCATGTACATCTTCGCCTTCCACTATTTCCTGGCGAAAATCATATAGCGTTTGGGCCAATTCTTGATTTTCGATCCCCAACAGAGCAGCCAGCACCGGTAGATCAGCCGTATTAATATTGATGCGGCCCGGCCACTTAAATGCCGTGCCTGCTCCCAACGTCATCCCGTGAACGGTCATATGATCAGACAATCCCGGCGTTTCTTCCTGACCGTAGTAGAGTTCCGGGGTGATGCCTTTAATTAGTAACAGCTCGCTTAGATTCGGTATCGGGCCATTGCGGCTGGCATAGGGGGGATCGAGATCTTCATAATAGTTTGATTCCGCCCCGCTTAGCCCGGTGGTTGCGTCATCATCACCGCGATCTAGCCAATCCTTTACCGAGTTGACGATGGCAACCGGATCGCTATCCTCCTGAAGTTGTTCATCGCTGCCGATATATCTTAAATAACGATCCCAAAGCAATACCTGGGAACTGTTGAATTCTCGTCCCTCCGGATACGACACCAGCGCGTTAACCTGAATTTTGCTCAGTTCATCGGCGATTGAGACAGCCAATTTTCCCTTTTCAAACGAAATTTCCTGGAGGATTTCATCGAGTTTCTCGGGGTTGGCCCAATCCTCCTGAAGAGAATCGAAATCGGATTCAGATCTATCTTTAACCAGCAGCGCCATGGCGGCATGTACTCCGGCAACAGCCATATTGCCCATCGTGAAATGGTCACGCGTGGCAGCGGTCGAAATAACTGCAAACCGCGCCCTGCGGTTATATTCCAGCGCTGCGGCCACTAGAATCGTTGTCACCGAAATCGTGATCAGCAGGGCGATGCCCCGATTACTCTTGATTATTTTCAGTGTATTCAACATGTTTTTTCTAAACAGAGCGGTTGGTTCCAAGTTCAGGGTTCAAGGTTCAAAGGTTACAACCAATGTATGCGGCTCCTGATATAAATCAAAATATGGCGTAACCGCAAGACGCCATTGAGTGAAAAGAATTTATAATCAGCCGAAGAATCAATCTCCTTGATACGAGCTGTCCAGGTTTTTTCAACCCGGAAAGTTGAACCCTGAATCCTTAAACCTAGTTTTTGCCGCCCTATTGTTCTATCTCCTCCCGATTTACCGCAAACCGTACCGTAGTTTCGAAGTTGTAAGAAACGGATTCGTCCCCAATTTCGAGTTGGATTCCGATGGCGGCTGGCGTTGCGTATCCGTACTCGTTTGAATCGGAGTCCCATTCCTCTAATTCGGAACCTTCGGAATCGTAGTACTTAAATGCCAAGGATTTGACATGTTCGCTTAAAACCGGGTCACCTCTATTTTCCTCAAATGGTGGGTATGGATACAAATGGTCCGCACGTCTGATTACTTGCTGACCGTCATCTTGGCTCTGAACGTAATAAACAATTTCGGCCACGCCTTGTTTAATGCTTTTATTTAAAGGGATATGGGCATTGCTGGCAAACCTTATCTTTGCAAAACTTGTGCCACCGATATCATCGGAAGATCCGACAATGCGATAGGGGTCGGGGGGATCATCAAAACCCGGTGGTTTGTACAGCGGCGGCTGTGTAATATACAAGGCCCCGAGATCAAGGGTCATTCGGTTCAGGCAATTTTTTGCCATATCATAATATCGAGAGCTGTTATTCAGCGTATCTGTCGTTGAAAATACGGCATTGAACGAAGCCAGAATCGTGGTCACAACGATTCCCAGTATCAAAAATGCAAGCAGGATTTCCATCAATGTGAAGCCGCGGTCCTCGGTTTTTGGTTTCGGGTGTCTGGTCACTGGCGACTGGATGCTGGATACTGGATGTTGGATACTCGGTGCTCGATGCTGGATGCTCGATGCTGGATGCTCGATGCCAGGTGCACGATATTCAAAATTGGATGCTGGATTCTCGATTATCATTCTCTTATTAACCGGTAGGTCCTGACATTGTAACTGTATTCATCACTGTTAAAAACGACTGTCATGTCGATGCGTTTCAAGTCTGCGGCAATCTCCCCCAGAGCCTCCGATACAACCTCTTCGGTTGAAATGCGCCAGGTGTAACCGGGAAACTTATCGCCGAAGTCCCCTGAATCTGTGTCAGCTATTCCCGACGAATCGACCTCAATTTGTGCGAGTTTGCTTTGAGCCAGCATGGGTGCCTGGGTATAGAATCTAGCGGCCGTATTCATGGTCAAAGTTTGGGAATGCATCCGATATACGCTGACCAGAACGATGGCCAGGATAGCAATGGCCACCATAACTTCCAGCAAGGTAAAGCCGGAAGTTGTCAGCCGGTGATCGACGCTTGGTTCGGGTTTGCTGATCACGGGTATCTGGTCTCTCATTTTTTTGGTTCAAAAACAGTTGCAGTATAACCCGTCTTAAATAATATTTCGATTAGACATTGTAATCAATAGGTGTTTTGAGTGTTCAGTGTTCAGGGGTTCAGCACAGGGAGAATCGTCCCCCTCAATCCCCAAAACCTACATATTCTTCAATAACCTTAATGTTTGATAGAAAAGGCTCTATCAAAAAACTCAGGTATGTATCACCTTCTTGCATGTGAATGAAAGCTTTGTCCGTGTAACCGGCTTTGTAAAAGGTTATTTCTGTCTGGCCTGTGGTAATTTTTTCCTTTGCCGGATACTCGACATCCACGATTCGAACATCATCCGGCAAGGCATAACTGTTTAGTTCGGCATTTTCATAGTCTTCCTGGGACATTGATTCATTGGTTTCCCATATACGACCACTGTCTAGATCAAAATGCAAAGAATATTGCTTCTGATCGCGGATCGCACTTTCTTTTAAGGCCTGAACTTTTCCGATCAGCCAGCGGGCGCTTTTTTTACTGCCATCGAGGAAAGGGTTATTCTGTATCCGGGGAAGGGAAAAAAAGAGCATCAGGCCGATCAGCGCAATCACGACAATCAGTTCAATCAGCGTGAAACCGCGACATTGTCGGTTGCGGGTTGTTTCCTGGGAGATGATTCCGCAGCAAAGACTTGTTTTCGATATGATATTTCTTAATTTCATGGCGGGGAATCTGAGCATGAAGAAATAATGGCAACGGCAAGTCCGCCTAACCGGACTTGCCGATGCTATTATTAATCTAATTCCCAGTTGTTGATATCTTTATTTTCATCTTCGCCGCCGGGTACGCCGTCTGCTCCATAGGAAATGATGTCAAAATCTCCTTTAAGGCCAGGAGACAAATAAACAAAATCGTTGCCCCAAGGATCATTAGGGACCTTGCCCTTTTCTAGATAACCGCCTTTTTTCCATTTTTTGGGTATGGTCCCGCTTTCAGGCATTTCCACCAACGCCTGGAGTCCTTGTTCGGTGCTCGGGTACGACCCGTTGTCGAGTTTGTATAATTTTAAAGCGGTTTCCAGGTTTTGGATATCTAAGCGGACTTTCATTTGTCTGGCTTCACCAGGCCGATCCATGATTTTGGGTGCGACCCACATGGCGAGGACACCGAGGATGATGATGACAACCATCAGTTCTATCAGCGTAAAGCCTTGGTTTTCGTGTGATAATTTTTTTAGCATTGATGACGCTCCCTTGGTTTGTTTCGCTCTACCGAATCAACTGGTTCATTTCAAATATTGGCAGACATATCGACAGAACGATAAAAGCGACGATCGATCCCATTACCAGGATCATTACCGGTTCCAGATATGAGGTGAGACGCAATATGGTGTTTTCTACCTCGTTTTCATATACGTCTGCAATTTTAGTCAGCATGTTTTCCAGTTGACCACTTTGTTCCCCAACCTGGATCATCTGAATGGATAACTGGGGGAAAATGCCACTCCCGGACAGAGCGGCCCCCAAACCCTGCCCCTTACCGACTTCAATGGCGGCCGTTTCGACGGAATCTGCGATAAGGATATTGCCGGCAATATTTTTTACGATGTCCATGGCAATCAGCATGGAGACCCCGTTTTCCAGCAGGGAGCCCAGTGTGCGCGCAAAACGCGCCACGGCAAGTTTTTTGGCCAGAACACCCATACCCGGCAATAGTAGCATGCTTTTATCAATCCAGTAGCGGCCCTTTGCGGTTTTTTTTGCCCGGTTGATAAATATTCCGATGGCCACCAGAACGATAAGAATACTCCACCAGTAGGATTTAAAAAAATCACTTAAGAAGATCAGAATACGGGTCGGAGTCGGAAGCACCTGGTCCATATCAGCAAAAATCGAAGTGATACTGGGGACAATGTAAATCAACAGGATGAGCAAAACAACAGTGCCGATCACCATCATGAATATCGGATAGGCCAAGGCGGTCTGAATCCGATTCTTCAAGGCCTGCTGTTTTTCAGTAATATCCGCCAGCCGCTCCAATACAATTTCCAGGGTGCCGGAGCTCTCTCCGGCGCGTACCATATTGACATACAGAGGTGAAAAAGCGCCGGGGTATTTCAAAAGCGCCTGAGCAAAACTGTTTCCTTCTATGATCAGCTCCTTGATCTGAGCCAATATTTTTTTAAAACCATGGGATTTTGTCTGGGGGACCAGTGCATCCAGGGCTGAGACCAGCGGGAAACCGGCCCCTATCAAGGTGGCGAGCTGACGGGTCATCATCGAAACTTCGGCCGGTTTGACGCGTCCCAGCCGTCGGGTCAAGGCGAATATCCTGGGTGCTTTTTTGGGTGTGGCTTCCAGGGTTTCTTTGATGGATATCGGGAAAATACCTGAGGTCCGGAGTTTCTGGCGGGCAACCTGAGCCCCCTCGGCATCGATAATACCGGAGGTGGTTTTCCCCCTGCTATCCAAAGCTGTGTATTCAAATACCGGCATGGCTGATCACCATATTTTATGGTTTAATATCAGTTGAACTATTTTTCGTATAATATTATTATTTTGTATTATTATCAACCGATATATCCTTTGGTTTCAAGCACCAAACTAAAAACAAGTCCTAAATCTCAATATCCAATTACAAAACCCGTTTTCACCATTCGGCAAGGCACTGTGAATTGGACTTAAGGTTGCCCTTTGCGGTATTTTAGCATATAAATTGAGATGTTATCAATTCAATCTAAAAAAATGATGGTATGATTGACCATGATTCAAATTATCAGCGCGCGTACCGAAGTGCATTATCATTCTGCGCGCGTTCTTTTTGTTCAATATGCAGACACGCTCGGTTTTGATCTTGAATTCCAGGGATTCAGCCAGGAGCTGGCCACGCTGCCCGGCAGTTATGCGCCACCGCACGGCTGCATCTTGCTGGCCGAGTTCAACACAAATTTTGTGGGATGCGTGGCGCTGCGCCTCCTGGAGAACAAAATTTGCGAGATGAAACGGCTATTTGTCGCCCCGGAATATCGGGGCCGTGATATTGGACGAAATCTGGCATGTTCGGTCATCGACAGGGCGCGCCAAATAGGGTATGAAAAGATGCGCCTGGATACCATCGAATCTATGAAGGCCGCCAACAAGCTCTATCTTAGCCTCAATTTTCGAATGATCCAAGCCTATTGTTATAATCCCATTGAAAACGCTAATTACATGGAGTTGGCGCTATAGAGGAGAACCCATATGCTTATTTCCTTAATCGTTGCCATGGCATCGAATCGCGTCATCGGAGACCGGGGAGATATTCCCTGGAAAATTCCCGGAGAACAAAAAATGTTTAAAGAGATTACCCTCGGTCATGCAGTGATCATGGGAAGAAAGACTTATGAGTCTCTGATTCGACCTCTTCCTGGAAGAACCAATATCGTGGTGACCCGCCAGACTGATTATGAGGCACCGGGCTGCATCATTGCTCAAGATTTTGACAGCGCCATCAAATCCGTTGCCGCCGATGAGAGCGAAGCCTTTGTTATCGGAGGTGGGCAGTTGTATGATGAGACGATTCCCGTAGCCGATCGGATCTATGTTACCTTGATACCCAGAGAGATGCCTGGTGACACTTTTTTCCCCAAGATTCCTGACGCCGACTTTGAGATTAAAAAATACGAATATATCGATGGGCCGGAGCCTTATCATTTTTATATTTACGAACGGGTAAAAAATCAGCGATTATCAACAGAACACAAGGTATGAGGAAGACTTCCGGAAGGGTCCGGGCCACGATCTGCTGGTGGCCGCTGATTTTTAAAAGGAGGACAAAATGACTGATGGTATTAGGAAAGGATATGGCTGGGACCAAGACATGTCGATTTCCTTGTATGACAAGCTCAAAAATGATCTGAAAAAAGCCATGTTGCAAAAGAACCCGTCGGTTCGAGACACGATGCGCCAGATTATGGCAGAGTTTCCCAAACTGACCGTCCCCCTTACTTTGGAAAGCGGCAAAAAATCCACGCGCCCTAAAAAGCCCGAAGAAATTACCGACGATGACATTCTTGGGGTTATCAAAGGACTCGTAAAATCAGAACAAACGGTTCTGGAAATTAAAAAAGAGGAGACCTCTGAATACCTGGAAATTTTGAAATCCTACTTGCCCGCAACGGCTACCCGGGAAGAGATTGCCGCCTGGATCAAGGCCAATATCGATTTTTCTCAATTTAAAAACAAAATGCAGGCGATGGGACCTGTTATGAAACACTTCGGAAAGCTGGCTGACGGCAAGCAGGTGAATCAAATCTTAAGGGAGTGGGAGTAATCGGGAACATGTCAGGGTCTCTCCCCAATTGGGATATTGGATTCGTTGAATCAGTCCATTTTAGATTTCGGATTTCGAATTTAAAAAAACTGCCGACGAAGCACGAATCTTTTAACCCATAACAGGCAACGCAAACAGACGCCATCATTGCATGTGTCCTGCATGTGTGGATATTTACTAAAAATACAATATTTTCAAAAATTTGTGGGAATTCCGAGATAATAAATTATACTCTATGATTAACCATCCTGGATCACCGCGGCAAGGAAATACTTTTCATAAAGATTTTGATCCCTTTAACGATCGATTGTCACGGGATATCCGCAATACACTTTCAGAAGCCTTTGTGGATTCACTGGCAGAAATGGCGCCAACCGGATATCAGACCGTTGCCGCAAAATGGCTGGCTGGAAAATCCGCTGCAGGAGATATAAAATATATTCAAGATCGCCTGCTTCGCTATGATCGGGTCCTGGCGCAAGCTACAGTAACCCGTTTGACTGATGCGCTTCTGCAATCACTGGTTATATGGAATAATGGTCTTTTCTTTGAGTTCCATGAACATCTGGAACGTATCTGGCAAAAGACAACCGGCGATGAATACCAGGCGTTAAAAGGGTTGATCAAGGCGGCCGGGGTTTATATTCACATGGAACATAACCGTCAGGAGGCGGTTAAAAGTTTATCCATCAAATCTCTTAATCTCCTCCGTCGGTATTCCTATCGTCTGACCTTTATCACCAATCTGGATGTTCTGATAAAAAGATTGGAAAATTCAGATCCAGTCTCGCCCAAACTCGAAAATCCAGCTTTGCGTCAGGGTCAGCTTTGAAATTCCGCAGGCGAGAATTAACAGGAAGGGAGATTATCATGGCCATTCACCTACACGATAAACGAATCCGATTAAGGACTATCTTATTTATTTTAAGTCTGGCCATGATATTCATTGTGTCAGCTGGTATCCATGCTCAGCAAAGCAAACAAACGCCTTCCCCAAAGCATTGCCTCTGGCTGGTGAAAACCCCGCAAAATAAAGCGGTTTATCTGCTGGGATCCCTGCACGTCCTAAAAAGTGATGCATACCCCTTGCCCAAAGCCATTAATGAAGCATACAGCCTAAGTCAAAAAGTTGTATTCGAAACGGATCTGGCGGCTATGACGGATCCCGCGGTCCAGGGCAAGATGATGGCGATGGGCCTTTATCCGGAAGGACAAACCCTGTTTCAAAATATTTCCGATGAGATGCAAAGTTCCCTTAAAGAAAAGATGACGAATCTGGGCATGCCTATGGAGCATTTTGCGCGTTTCAGGCCCTGGTTTATGGCCGTCTCCTTAACCCTTATGGAACTGCAACGATTGGGGTTTAGCCTCGAATACGGCATTGATATTCACTTTTACGGCAAAGCTGGTATGGATGAAAAAGAAATCGGTTTTCTTGAACCCGTCGACTTCCAATTGGAACTTTTGGGGAAAATGAATGCCCGGGATCAAAAAGCGTTTTTGGGTCAAACGCTAAAGGATCTGGATGTTGCGACCCAGATGGCCGATGATATGTTGAAATATTGGAAAAAGGGAGATGCAGATAATCTTTATGCGCTTCTATTTAAAAGCTTTGAAGACTACCCGCAAATCGAAAATCGCCTTATCGGCCAGCGCAATAGACAATGGGTTAAAAAAATTGAAGAGATGATGGCAGAAGAAAAAAATATGTTTATCATCGTCGGCGCCGGCCACCTGATTGGACCGGGCAGCGTTGTCGCTCTTTTGAAAGAAAAGGGCTACAGGGTAAAACAGGAATAGGGGCAAAGGGCAGAGGGCGAAGGGCATAGGGTATGGCATAGAGGGCAGAGCGCATGGGGCAGAGGGCATAGAGGGTATGGGGCAGGGTGCATGGGGTAAAGAGCAGAAATCAGAATTTCGATGGTGGAATTAGGAATGAAGTTAGCTTTCGCCAAGACCTTCAAGAAATCTGGAACCAGGGACTATCAGCAACTTTTTAACTCTATGCGCTAAGCGCCGTGCTCTCTGCCAACTGCCCCATGCCTTGCTGCCTCTGTCCGCTGCTAACCGGGGTCTGAGGGATACCATGAAAAACACCGTTTCTTCGTACCGACTTCGTGCCTCGCTGCATGAGATTATTTTCGAGGCGGATACTCCGGCGGGTAAAGTATTTGATGTCCTGCTGATTGCTTCGATTGTGGCAAGCGTGGTGTTGGTTATGCTTGACAGCGTCAGCAGTATTCAAATTAATTATGGCGAATTGCTGTACCTGGGTGAATGGTTTTTTACCCTTCTATTCACCGTTGAATATTTCCTGCGATTGTTCTGTGTCGGGCGACCCCTGGCATATGCCAGGAGTTTTTTTGGTGTGGTGGATCTGTTGGCGGTACTGCCGACCTACCTGAGCATATTTTTCCCGGGTACACAATATTTCCTGGTGATTCGGATTTTGCGGGTTCTGCGTATTTTTCGGGTGCTAAAGCTGGTGACATACGTGGGAGAGACCCGCCTGTTGATGCAGGCACTCAGTGCCAGCCGTCGGAAAATCACCGTTTTTTTATTTGCCGTACTCACTTTGGTCATCATTTTCGGCGCCTTGATCTACCTAATCGAAGAACCGGAATCCGGATTTACCAGTATCCCGAGAAGCATTTATTGGGCAATTGTCACCTTGACGACCGTTGGCTACGGAGACATATCCCCCCAGACAAATTTGGGTCAGGCCGTGTCCGCCATCATTATGATCATCGGCTATGGGATCATTGCAGTGCCAACCGGTATCGTCACTGCTGAGATGACTCAGGTTTATAAAAAAAGTGTGTCCACCCAGGCCTGTCCACAATGCAGCGCTGAAGGCCATGACACGGACGCTAGATTCTGTAAATTTTGTGGTTCGACGCTTTAGGCCTTATTGACATCCATCTACCATAAGCGCTGGACAAATTATTTCAAAATAGTTAGGATGGCTTAATCGTTTTATTAGTTAAAAACGTAACCAATGTTTCAAGTCCCGGCAAAACGAATCAACCGAAAGGAAGTCTGATGATCTACATCGGTAAATTTCTTCATGCCACCGACCAACAAAGAAATCAGGAAGAAAACCGACGACACGGCGAATTTAATTTGATCATTGAAGCGGAGAATGAAACGGCTGCCCTTGAAAAATTCAGACAGCGAATTTCAGAATTCAGGGAGTCCAGTGATTTATTTGAGGGCGATTGCTTCATCTACATGGCTCATTTTCTGGAACTTGAAGAATTTCCCAAGGATCGCGCTCGGATGCTTTACTACAAATCAATTGCCGGCGACCCAGCCATGCCCTACATCAGTTGTTCGGTACCCTCCGGCAAAGCCGATGGATGTAAAATTTTAAATTGGATGGAAAACAGACCGTCCCTCGATGGGGAGGATGCCAATTTATTTTTCCATTTTAAGGCAGAATAATACTGCGATCAGGAATATATGTCCGCATCTGCTTTTCACATCGTTTTACATTTTTTACTTCCCGGTCTCATTGCTTTCCTTTTTTTTAAAAAACGCTGGCGGTTATCGTGGTTGATCATGATACTGACAATGGTCGTGGACCTCGATCACCTGATGGCAAATCCTATTTACGACCCAAATCGTTGCAGTATCAACTTTCATCCATTGCATTCTTATATTGCCATACTGCTGTACTGCATTTTGACAGCCTTTCCTAAGTCCAGGGTGATCGGTGTGGGATTGTTGCTTCACATGGGAATTGACCTTGGAGACTGCGTCAGGATTCATTTTTAGAAATCAGCAACCCCATAGTAGCCCTGCAATGGTGTCCCCTTGCTTTGGGTCTGTTCGTGATATATATTGATTTTAATACATTTTGAGTCACGAAGGCCATCCAAAAGTTGCCGAAACGGGAAAATCTCGGCAATGCTTGAATTGAACCCAGATTTTTTATAAAGAAGGATTTTTATGAAACCTCAACGTATTTTGAAAATAATAAAGTTTATCATCGTTCTTGGGATGCTGGCTATTCTTTCTTCATTGGCACAGGCCGCAGAAACTTACAAATTGGATCCAATGCATACCTCAATCGTATTTCGGGTCAAGCATCTTGGGGTTGCCTATGTATACGGCCGGTTTAACGGACCGAGCGGCACTTTTGTATTTGACGAAACATCGCCCTCGAAATCTGTCATTGAAATGCAGGCTGAAACTAAAAACGTCGACACCGCCGTGGAAAAAAGGGACACCCATCTCAAGAGCCCGGATTTTTTCAATACCGGGGAATATCCGACGGTTTCATTTAAAAGCAAATCGGTTAAGAAGTTAAATGAGGCTGTCTACGAGGTTTCAGGCGATTTGACTCTTCTCGGAAAGACGCGTCCCATTACCGTAGAAGTAAATGCCACCGGTGCCGGAAAAGATCCCTGGGGCAATTTTCGCAGGGGATTTGAAACCTCATTTTCCGTTAATCGCAGCGATTTTGGTATGACCTTTATGATGGGTGGCGTCAGTGACGAAGTCAATCTGATCGTCAGTGTAGAAGGCATTCGTCAGTAAGACTGCTAATCGAGTAAAACCTGTTGTCAGATTTTATTTATGGATGGTTACGCAATTAAATTCAGCACAAGACCCGGGTTGTTGATGACAGCCATACTTTTCATTTCTTTGCTTTTGCCTGAAAATGCAAGATCGGCTTCAGAGACTGAACAACTTATCGTATTTGTGCAGCCAAATGTTTCACCGGTGTCGAAAATGTTCCAGCAGCGCCGGCTTCCGCTAATTGAAAAACTGTCACAAACGTTGGGCGTTGATCTGCGCGTGGTGGATGCTGGCAAGGGATCGCCGTCAACGGTTAGGATTACGCCCTTGATCGTTTATCAGAACCACCGTGGAAGGTCCATCTATCAGGGGCGCACCACGACATCGGAACGAATGCGCAACTTTATTCGCACCTCTCGCTTTGTTCCCCAAGGAAAAACGCCGAACCGGCGTGAAAATATCCCGATCTGGCAAGAAGGCCGTAGTCGGATATGGGCGCCTTTGAAGGTGGCCGCGGTGACCGGAACATCGCCCAAGGATTACAACCACGATGTTTTTGTGGCCCAGGCGTTGGAAAACATTGAAAAAGGTTTTGAAAAATTTAGGGTCCAGAAATCGATGGACCTCGGCCGGGCCGATAGGGGTTTTTACATGGATTTCAATCCCTGGCTGTCCAAAGACGGTACCCTGTACCTATCTCTGGTACTTTTCTCCCAATTTGATTGCAAGGTGCCGGTTTTTCAAAAGAAGTTGATCGGCCCCTGGCAAGAATACCGCCATTTGTTCCAACGAGCCGGCGCCCTTATGGAGAATACCGTTGTCCGGATTATAAAAGATCCTGATAGCGGCGACAGCTTTGTTCCGGTGGGGGAAAATACACCTCAAAAAAACTGGAAAAGCATCGGACTTCCCTTGCCACCGGCGCCAAAAGGAAAAACCGCCGCTTTGAACGCTTCAGTGGAAATCCCACAGCATTGGATTCTGGCGACATCCGGTCCGGATGATCCACCCATGATCCAGTTTCGTTTCCCGGCGCCACTGGACAACTATGCCGGTGAAGTGAAATCCGCCAAAGGGGAATTTTTTTTAGCCAAAAACCTGAAGTTGGACAGTGCAGAGGGTTTTATTGAAATCGATACACGTACCGCCATCACCATGGGTGATCCTCTGCTGGATGAAGCCATCCAGGGCAGTATGCTGTTATCCACCAAGAATTTTCCCACTGCCAGGTTCGACGTTGAAAAAATAACCGGTGACGGATTTCCCCTGGCCTATGGCCGTCTGTCGCCTGCCGCCGTAAACGGAATATTCAGCTTGAAGGGCAAGAAAACTGCCTTAAGCGCTAAAATGGAATTCGAACCGGTCATCGGCGAAGACGGAAAACCACGGTTGTTGATCCGTGGCGTTTTCAAAATTGATCTGCGCGTTTTTAATATTGAAGGCGCCGATGGTCCTGCCCCGGCAAGACACACATTGATATTTGATCTTAATTTCATTCTCAAAGAAAGGCTGACCAGGGCTTGAAGGGCTCAAAAAAGCGCAAACTGCAACTAAGAATCTTGCTGGTTCTGGGTGCCGTGATCGTTGTGTATGTCTGCCATGGGCTATTTTTCGACAAGCTAAACGCCCTGGAAACCCGGATCATTGACCATCTGTTTGTGTTACGTCCGAAGGTGAAACCGGCTGATCCGCCTTTTAAAAACTCGGTCGCCCATGTGGATGCTAATTATTATTTCAGCCGCCCCCAACATGCACAAGTCATCCGAAATCTGGCCGCCATGAAGGTGTCCGCGCAATTTATCGATTTCATATTTGAGGATATGATCAGCAATACGGAAGACCAGCCGTTAATCGATGCCACCAAAGATGCCGGCAATGTGTATTTTGGCCTGACCTTTGATTCTTTAACGAAGCCATTTAAGGAACCCAATTATTCGCCGGAAAACGTTGATATTGTATATCCGGGTTTCGCGAAATGGCAGGTTGTCCTAAACGGCGCCACAGAGTCATTTTATGTTGGTGACAACCCACGGTTGCCATACCGTCGCCTTGCAGCTTCCGCCCAAGGGCTTGGATTCCTCAACCTGACGCCTGACCCAGACGGCATCCTTCGGCGTCTGCCGTTGCTCGTGCAGCACAACGGCGTTTTATATCCCAGTCTTTCCTTTCGGACGGTATGTGACTACCTGGGTATCGGGCCGGAAAATATCATCGTCAAACCCGGAAGATCCATCACATTAAAAGGTGTTCGTTCGGTCAAAGGATCCGAATCCCATGACATCCTCATCCCCATCGATAAAAGCGGCCGCATGATCCTCCACGATCCTGGAGTTGCCAGCCAAATCCCTCATTTCAGATACAGTGAAATTTATGAGGCCTCCCCAAATTCGGCAAAACGGGATCAATTGACAAAGGCGCTGTCGGGAAAATTCGTCGTTTTGTCCGAAACTTTAGGAAAACAGTATAAAACCAGATTGACCGGTGATGAAGCATCCCTGTCTTCGGGGGTGATACACGCTTTGGTGCTCCAGAATATCTTGTCAGGTTCATTCTTGAGAAAGCTCTCTGATCCAACCGGCGTATTTATTGAAATCGGAATCCTTAGCATCATCCTGTTAATGTCGATGCGGTTTTCCTCCCCGGTGTTATCCGTGGGTACGCTAAGCCTTGCAGGCGTATATATTGCTTTGGCGGTGCTTTTCTTCTTTTATGTTGGAGTCATTTTCCAATTTGTCCGGCCAATGCTGGTGATGCTTTGTGCCCTGAGTTTTCTGCTGATCGGAATGGGAATCGAAAATGCTCTTTTATTTGCAAAAACCGAAAGGGCCAGGAAAATTGCCGAACGTGAATTGGAAATCGGCCGTGAAATCCAGGCCGGATTTTTCCCGACCGTGCTCCCCAAGCTGGATGGCTGGGAGCTTTCGACTTATTTTCAGACCGCACGGCATGTATCTGGAGATTTTTACGATGTATTTACCCTTGGCAAAGAAAGGAACGTCGGGATCGTCATTTCAGATGTTTGCGACAAAGGCGTTGGGGCCGCACTTTTTATGGCACTGTTTCGCAGCTTCATTCGGGTTCTGTCCGGCACTGCCCACAGCGATGGTCATTTAGAGATGAACCATCTAGACACAAAACCTGAAAAAATATTGTTGCGTACCATCCGATCTATCAATAATTATATCTCAATCACCCATGAGCAAGCCGGCATGTTCGCCACCATTTTTTACGGCATCCTCGAACCGCAAACCGGTGAGCTTGCCTTCATCAACGGCGGTCATGAACCACCGATCATCATCGAGCCCGGGGGAATTAAAACCATCCTCAAACCGACCGGCCCGGCCGTAGGACTGTACCCCAATCTTGAATTTAAAACCGGCTCAATTATCCTAGCGCCCCAAGATACCTTGCTGGTTTATACGGATGGTGTCACGGATGCCCAAAATAAGGCAGGAGCAGCCTTTTCCAAAAAACGGCTGTTAAATATTGCAGAAAATTCGTTTGCGACGGCTGAAGATCTCATCTCTAAGATCAAAATCCGGGTAAACGAACATATTGCAGATGAAAATCAATTTGACGACATCACCTTGATGGCATTGCGGCGGGAAATGTAACTCAGGTTTCGGGGTTCAAGGTTCAACGTTCAGGGTTGAAAAGTATCAAAACAAATCTTATCAGGCGGGTTCTGTGTTCATCGTTTTTGTCGTACCTTCCGATAACCCAATGGGTGATGTTGGATATTATGAATTAAGATCAATATAAAAGCCAGTGTCTATCGATCTAGCGCGCTTAGGCGTATCCCAGCAATTTTCCACCCTGATATACAATAAATGACATTATCCATGCGACGGTTGTACTGTAAGCAATGCTGAAAGACATCCACTTATAGGAACCGGTTTCTCGCCTGATGGCTGCGATAGATGCCAGGCACGGCAGATACAGCAGAACAAAGACCATCATGGACAGCGCGGACAGCGGCGTCATACCGGTTGAACGCAGCGCCTTTGCCAGCGCTTCCGATGTGTCTTCGTCTCCGACGGCATGAAGCACGCCCAGGGTGCTGACGACGATTTCCTTGGCGACAAAGCCCGTCAGCAGGGCCACGCCACCGCGCCAGTCAATGCCTAAAGGTGCAAACAATGGCGCGGCCATTTTCCCGATGCGGCCGATAAAAGATTTCTCGGCATGTTCGGCTTGCCGAGCTTTTTGGACGGCAAGCAGGGCTGCATCTTTTTCCAATGTTATCTGTGGTTTTAAAACCGGATCGGCGGCTTTCAACTCAGCTTCGTACGATGCCGTTAGCTCCTTCATTTTTGAATCGTAGTCAACCGTATACGATATATTCTTGGGGAATACCGAAAGCGCCCAGATGATGATGGATCCGATTAGAATCACTTTACCCATTTTTTTTAAGAATATCTTGCTGCGGTCCCACATGTGGATGAGCAGGCTTTTAAGCATCGGAACCCGGTAAGGAGGTAGTTCCATGACAAAAGGCGCATCTGCACCTTTAAGCCGGGTGGATCGGAACAGCCGGCCGGTGATAATTGAAAGGATGATTCCTAAAAAATAAATTGCAAAAATAACCGATCCGGCCCGGGCACCAAAAAAGGCGCCGGCCAGAATGATATATACCGGCAGTTTGGCCGAACATGACATAAAGGGGGTAATCAGAATGGTGAGAACGCGGTCCTTTTCGCTCTCAAGGGTGCGGGTGGCCATGATCGCCGGGACATTGCATCCAAATCCCATCAGCATGGGAATAAAGGATTTACCGTGAAGTCCGATCAGGTGCATGATTTTGTCCATGAGAAAGGCGGAACGCGACATATAGCCCGTATCCTCAAAGAGGGCGATACAGAAAAAAAGGATCAATATATTCGGCAGAAAAACAATAACGCTCCCCACCCCGGCGATGATGCCGTCCAGCAGGAGCGCTTTGAAGACGTTGTCCGGCAGCAGCCCGTCCAGCGTTGCCGAAAGCCAGCCGACACCGCTATCGATCCAATCCATGGGATAGGTCCCGAGGCTAAAGGTCAGCTGAAACATGGCCCAGATAAAAAATAAAAATATCGGGAATCCGATAAAACGGTTGGTCAGCACCAGGTCGATATTGCGTGATACATCAACGCGCTGTTTGGTGGAGGTGGTCTGAATTTCCTTCATGATGCCGGCGATAAATCCGTAACGTTCATCGGTCATGACAATCTGGGGATCGTCATCGAAACGTTGCTCGAGATGCTTGCGAAGGGCCTGGGTGGTCTGAAGGATTTCAAGGCCAAGATCATTGGTACTTTGTAAAATACGCTCTTTTATAATTTTGTCATCTTCCAGCAGCTTAATCGAGGTCCAGCGGATGTTATAGGGCGTTGTACCATCGGTTTTTTCTCCAATAAATTGCTGAAGCCGGGTGATGGCGCTTTCAATATCCTTGCTGTATCTTACATTGCGCTTCTTGGGGGTTGTTGCATCGGTTTCGGCCAGCTTAATAGCCTGTTTTAATAAGGTATCGATCCCTTCATTTTTGTTACCGACGGTAAATATCACCGGCACGTCGAGCAAGCGGGAGAGTTTATCAGCATCGATTTTCATGCCGCGGGTACGGGCAAGATCGGCCATGTTCAGGGCGAATAAAACCTTGCAATCAAGCTCCCGCAACTGGGTTGCCAGATAAAGACTGCGCTCCAGATTGGATGCATCGATGATATCGACGACCACATCCGGTCGTTCATCCAGAACGTAGTTTCGTGCAACGATTTCTTCGATGGAATAAGGGGTCAAGCTATAGGTTCCGGGCAGATCGATGATTTTAAGATCATAGCCGAATTTATGAATCCGTCCTTCTTTTTTAGCAACCGTTACCCCGGGCCAGTTACCGACTTTCTGCCGGGTGCCGGTGATAATGTTAAATATGGTTGTTTTACCTGAGTTCGGGTTGCCTGCAAGGGCAATGGTAAGGTTCTTGGGGTGCATGCGAAATGGCCTATCTGACGTTATCCACCTCAATCTCGGCCGCTTCTTTGACTCTCAGAGAAACATGATATCCTTTGACAATCAATTCAAGGGGATCTCTTAAGGGGGCATATTTTTCAATATGAATCTGGGTGCCTTTGAGGATGCCCATTTCCAGAATCCTGCGTCGCAAGATTCCATTCCCACCGACGTGAACAATGGTGGCGGACTGTCCCTCTTTCATCTCACTTAACCGCATGAAAAACCTTTCTCTTCAGGAAATTGGCCATCGAAGGTGATTTCTAAGGAATATAGCTCAAGAATAATGCTATTGTGAGAGGTTGTCAATCTAGCGAAATCCAATCGAAAGACGGATGATTGGACCCTTGTTGCCCCATTGGGTGAAATCCGTAGTTGCATGATGACGGAAAAAATATTATGAAGCGTTTAAACAATTTTATACATTGTCATTTTGTTTATAATCATAAGGTAATAAAGGGGGAAAAATGGGCATAAAAGAAGAATTGGAAGAGAAGGAAGAGGCTTGTGATTCAACGGAAACATATGTGGAACTGGCCAAAGAGGTCGTCGAAAAACTTTCTGATAAGGAATGGGCTGCGCGCCTCATAGACGAAGGTGCCGACTGGGCGGAATATGCCGATGATTTTATGCTGTTGGCCGCCGCTAGCTCGGCGGCATTGGATGACAAAGACAAAGCCAAAACTTTTCTGACGCAAGGCAAGGATTATTGCACCAATGTCGAGGAATTTATGAAGCTTGCCAAGGCCGCCAAAGAAACGGGTGACGACGAGACCGCCAAGGAATTATGCTCGGCAGCCCAGGGAAAATGCGTTAAAATAAAAGATTTTCTGGATCTCAGTAAAAACGTGCTCGAGATGCTGTCCGACGCGGAACTTGCCAAAGAAATTTCCGACCAGGCCTTGGAAAAATGCAAGACCGTGGCCGATTACAATGATTTTGCGAAAAGTATCCAGCAAGTATTTGACGATTCGGCACGGGCCAAAGAAGTGTATAACTCAGCGCTTGAAAGCTGCAAAAAGGCTGATGATTATACGCTATTGGCCAAAGGCGTCATGGAAAATCTTTCCGACAAGGAATTGACCAAAGCTATCTTCGGCAAAGCGGAGACGTCTCTCGATTCGGGAATAGAGCTAATGAAACTGGCCGAGTCCGCGCTTGAAAATCTCGAGGACAAAGAATATGGCGGGGCGCTTTACCAAAAGGCACGGGAAAAGATGGAAAGCGGTGATGAACTGATGAAGCTGGCCGGATCGATCGCGGGTAAGCTTGATGACAAGAATCTGATCATGGACGTTTACAAAATCGCGGAAGCCAAATTCAGCTCCTACAACGAGTTTGTAAAATTGGCCAAAGCGGTAATTAAGGACACAGGGGATACCGGGTTCGCCGGTGAACTCTATCACAAAGCGGCCGGAACGAATCCGGATTGCAGCCAGCTGACGGCAGTGGCGACGGCCTTGGCAGACGATATCGAAGATAAAAAGTCCGCCTTGGATGTACTGAAACAGGCGGAGATCGCTGTGAAGACACCCGCTGATTTTAAAAAAACCGCGGAAGCTGTCCTCAAATATGCCGATGACGAAAAATGGCTGTCGGACACCAAGCTGCAACTCGAGAAAAGAGAGACCCATAAGGACCTTTATGCCGAATTTGTCAAACGGGAGCAGGAGTGCATCACCAGCACAACCATGAGTCGTCTGGCACAACGTGTCATGGCGCAAACCGGCGATATCCCTTATACCCGGAAACTTTACACCAAGGCGGAAGGGTTATGCACTTATTTTCCAGAGTTTATGGATCTGTCCCGACGGATCCAAGAGGATCTTCAGGATGAAAACTGGATTCGTAAGATTTATGAAAAACTGCTGGAAAAGTGCGACGATTACCACAAGTTCAATGATCTAGTGGACGGTATATTGGTCACCCTGAAAGATGAAGACTGGGCGCGGAAAATTTATGCCGACCTCGAAGAAAAATGCGCCAACGAAACCGACTTTGGTAAACTTGGCGCGATCGTAAATGATAAGTTTGATGATAAGGAGTGGACCCAACGACTACTTGCTGCTGCTGAAGATAAGGCCCAAGACCTTCCCGGCCATATCTTTGTGGCCGGTTCGGTGCTTACCCTAATGTCCGACAAGCAATGGGCTGAATCCATTTATGCCAAGGCCGATGCCGCCTGCAGTGACCGCGATCAATACTATACGCTCATTACGTCCGTTTGGAACCAGACCCATGACAAGGAACTGCTCAGGAAGATGCACCGTGGTGCCGAGGAAAAACTGAATACGACCCATGATCTCGTCTATTTGGCTGAAAGCATTTTAAAATATTTTTCCGATACGGGATGGGCAACCCGGGTATATAATAAGGCTGAACAAGCGATGGACGTCCACGCTTATGGCTATGAACTGGCCAAAAGTCTTGCAGATAAGCTTGGGGACCGGACCTGGGCTAGACGGATACGGCAGCTTTAGGGCCCTTAGTCCGATTTTTCTGACAACATATTGTAAGACACGCCAGGTATCAGGAAATCACAAATTGCATTGATTGAAGATTGAACATTCAATCCCGGCTTGTCCGGGTCGGGTATAAGGAGTTCGGCGGTTATGTTAAACGATAAAAAAATTGCCATTCTCGGGGCAGGGAATATGGGAGATGCGCTGGTCAGCGGTCTGGTTGGTTCCAAATCATGCGCACCGAAAAATATTATCTGCACCGATGTCAGGCAAAGTAAGCTTGATGAAATCAAATCAACTTACAAAGTTCGCACCACCGGCAACAACCTCAAGGCAGTGACTGAAGCTGACATCGTCATTTATGCGGTTAAACCACAGATCCTGGCAACGGTTTTAATCGAAACCGCACCCAAACTGGATACTTCCAAACTGGTAATCTCCATAGCTGCCGGTGTTCCGCTGGCGGCCATGGAGACCTGTGTCAAGAAGGATTTACGGCTCATCCGGGTGATGCCCAACATTGCAGCGGCAGTGAAAGAAGCGGCAACCGCGATTGCCGCCGGTGCCCATGCCACCCAAGAGGATATTAAGCTGGCCATGGAGATTTTCAATTCCATTGGTAAGTGTATTTTTTTGAAAGAGAATGATTTAATGGATGCCACCACCGGTTTAAGCGGCAGCGGGCCGGCCTATATCTTTTTAATCGTGGATGCATTGGCGGATGCCGGCGTAAAAGTGGGACTCTCGCGGCAGGACTCCCTGTTTTTGGCGGCGCAAACGGTGCTGGGCGCTGCTAAATTGTTAATGGAGACCCAGGAGCATCCCGGGCAGTTGAAAGATAAGGTAACCTCGCCCGGTGGTACGGCGATTGCTGGACTGGCGACGCTTGAAAGTGGTGGCCTGCGCACTACCCTGATCAATGCCGTTGAGGCTGCAACCAATCGTTCCAAAGAACTGGGTGCAATGATGGTACAAAACTTTTGCGACGCCAACTCGCATAATAGTGATTAGATTTCAAAACTCCTGATCCGGATAATCAATTAGAACCGACGTTGGCGTTCCCTTGATTCGACGGATGCCCATATTTGCAAATCGTTTGGATAAATGCTAGGATTTCAGAACAGCATTTAGCACTTATTGTTCGCAGGATGGGAGAATAAACAAATGAAAATTTTGAACTCGCTTCTGGATGACGCCGCCGGACAGTGAAGAGTGTTGCCGGAATGAAATCACCTCTGCAGTTGAAAGATGAAGGTCTCGTGGGTATCGATATTGAGGGCTTGAGGGACATTATCAGTAATCATCCCTCACCTGAACCTCCCGATTACCGTACCTTTAAACCGGCCTGTGTTTTTCTCCTTGTGTTTGATCTTGAGGAACCTCATATTTTGGCAATTCAGAAAGCGGATAGTGAGGGTTACCCCTGGCGCAATCAGGTGGCCTTGCCGGGGGGCCATCTGGATGCAGAAGATATCAGTCCCCTTGACGGTGCTTTTCGCGAGTTGGAAGAAGAGATGGGTATCAGCCGCGATCAGGTTGATTTTATCGGATCCTTAGGCCATTTTCAAACCATCAACCACAGAGATATTGAAGTGTTCACCGGGTTGTGGAAGGCAGGGGGGCCGATGCGGCCCGACCCGGCAGAAATCTCAAGAATCCTTAAAATTCCCCTGCGAGTGCTTGTCCGGACTCACAAGAACAAAAATTTCAATGGCCGCATACCTGATGTTGATGAGCTAAGATATCCCTTTGAAGATGTCGTCATTTGGGGAGCCACCGCCCGTATCCTGCATCATTTCATCGAGCTTTTACTTGAGGTAGTGACGCCTGATTAAGCGAATGATGGCGGATATCATGACGCCGGTGCTCAATACGACAAGGACAACTGGCACCCAGACGTAGTCATGGTACTGCTCAATTTCGCGGGTCACCGAGATACCCACCAATCCGAACAGGAGCGCTATCACCATGAAGGTAATGGTAAGTGCGTATACCATCTTGGACTGATACCAGGGATTGGCGGTTTTCCGGAATACGGGGATCTTGATGGGTGGCATAATTAATTATAGGTTGAACGGTTCAGAGTTCAACGTTCCGGGTTCAGAATCCCATTCACGTCCGTTGTCCTGAACCCTGAACTTTGAACCCCGAACCTGTGAACGATTATCTTAAATCTTATGCCGACGAGAGAAAAAAATCAAGTTATGAAACACATAAATGCTATGCAGGCGATCGATTGGTTTGGCAAAAGGCCTCGATATTATCTATTCCTTCCGACCTTAATGCTTTTTCTGTGGGGTTGTGCGGTGGCACCAATAAAAAAACTTACGATTCAAGATACTGACCAGTCTTTTGAAGAAGGTGTCATTATTTCCGCAAAGCTTGGAAAACCGGTATCGTTTGAGGAACTTTTAGCTGATTTGAACAACTGCCGAATTGTTTATATCGGGGAAAAACATACCAATGTTGCACACCACCGCATCCAGTTGGAGGTCATACAGGCCATCTTTAAAAATCAACCAAACCTGGCCGTGGGCATGGAGATGTTTGATCATACCTATCAGGATGTACTTGATATGTGGTCGGCAGGTGAATTGGATCAAAGGGATTTCTTAAAGAAATCTCACTGGTATGCCAATTGGCGCTTTGACTTTTCCCTGTACCGTGAGATTTTGGAATTTATCCAAGAAAACCACCTTCGCCTGGTAGCTTTGAACATCCCCAGCCATATTCCTCCCAAGATTCGCGAAGGCGGTATCGACAACTTAAGACCAGACGAAAAAAAACATCTCCCCCAGCAAATAGATACCTCCAGGACGGCCCACCGTGACTACCTTCAAAATGTATTTGATGGCCACAAACACCATTTCAGGGGCGAGGTTGAATTTGAAGATTTTTATGCCGCCCAGTCCGTTTGGGAGGACGCCATGGCGGAGATGATTTCCCAACATCTAAAAGATGATGTCATGGTTGTGCTGGCCGGAAATGGTCATATCCAATTTAAATACGGGATTCCAGATCGGGCTTTTAGCCGGACCGCTGAAGCCTTCCGGACGATTTATCTGGCTCCGGTGGGCGAAGTCGTTGAATTGGATATTGCTGACTATATCTGGGTGACGCCCTAGGTGGGGGATAGAAGTCAGATGGCAGATGACAGAGGACAGAAACCAGATGACTGGTGTCGGGTTTTAGCCCAGCCGCCGGCCAAAAAAAACGACCGATCAAATCGAAAAAGAAACTATGAATAATCGAATATCGAATGACGAGTGACGAATTAAGGGATTCTAAAGAGGGGAGGTGATACCGAAAAAGAACTTAGAGGCCGGCAGACGTCCAATTTTCCGAAACATCACCTTAGAATTTCAACACGCAAGTCCCCAGGGGGAGAAAAGGAGAAAATCATGAAAACCTATTTTTATTTTATTCGCCGTTGTGTGTCTTTCCGCTTTTTAGCAATGGTCATCCTAACTATTGGAGTGTTCACGGCAGCATTGATACTACCCCTTTCGCCGGTTCAGGCGGCGAAATATACGATGACGATCTCACACATATATCCCGAAGACTTTTTAAGTAACGAAGAGTCACCATCAATGGAACGCTTCAGGCAGGTGGTCGAAGCTGCCACCAATGGTGATATCGAGGTAAAAGTTTTTGCCAACGGTCAACTTGGATCCGAGGTCGAAACCGGCAAGGCCTGCCAGAGAGGCAAGACCATCCAGTCCACCCTGATGTCATCGGGTGCGATGTCGTCCTTCTACAAAAACTATCAGCTCGTAACGACGCCGTTTCTATTTCCAAATTATAAAACAGCCTGGACGTTTTTTGACAGTCAGTATTTCGCGGATTTTATGCGGGGAATGGTCAAGGAGAGCGGACTTCGCTATTTGGGAACCTTCGATGACGGCGGTGGATATGTGGCCTTTACCAATAATAAGCGACTGATAAAAACGGTCGAAGACATCAAAGGTTTGAGAATTCGAGTCGAAGAGAACCCGGCCCATATCACCGCCATGAAGGCGTTGGGCGCCTCAGCGACGCCTTTGCCCTGGGGTGAGGTTCAAACCGCGCTTGCAACGGGTTTGGCAGACGGCCAATTTAATGCACCGGGTGTTAATGATGCCTTTAAACTGGCGGATGTCACGGATTTCACTACCTGGAGTGGTCATATATATAACACGGTGACCTGGGTGGTGAGCGATAAATGGTTTCAGACCCTGCCGGAAGATTACAAAAAAATCATTATTCGCGCTGCTCGGGAAGCGGTGACCATGGGACATGGGGTTGCCACCAATATCAGTGTCATCGGGTGGGTGAACTCCTGTAAGAAGTTTAAAGAATGTTACATCCTACCCGACTCGGAAAAAGCGAAAATGCGTGATATTACCCAGCCGGCATTTAAGCAGTGGATTACTTCGGATTTTGGAATCGATGCGGCCCTGGTCGATGAATTCTGGTCCCAGGTCAACGCCATCGACGCACAGCTCGAATCCGAGTGGATGGAACGGTATCTTAAATAGACCGACCGGTAACGCAGCCCGGGAAAAACGAAGAGAATAGCCACAAAGGCACAAGGACACAAACAACAACTGTTTATTATTATTTAACTTCGTGTCTTGTTGCCTTGGTGGCGAAAATATTTTGTTAGATAAATCCTTCGCAAAATATGATGCGATTTAAATAAATAAATACTAAAACAAGAGGGCGGGCGCTGATTTAGCCCGCCCATCTAAAAGATCATGAGGCACGACATGGCCGTGAAATTGCAACGAATCAGCGATATTGTCAATACGGTTGTTATCGTGTTAGGGGTGCTTTTTGTCGTTACGATGCTTGTACTGTCAACAATCGGGATCACTTATCAATTAATATTTGGCAGTGCACTTACCTGGTCTTACTCTCTGACACGCCTATTTTTGCCCTGGCTTGCCATGCTGAGTGTGACGGTGGCGTTCAAGTCCGGCGAACATGTGGCCATATCCATGGCGATTAAATATTTATCGCCAAAGATGGTACGGGCGACTCAAGTACTAAATCTCACCTTCGTGGGACTATTCGCCGTTGCGCTGATTTGGTATGGTCTGATTTTTTTTGAAAACTCCACCCAGCTCTTTATGGTGTCGGATACCTTGCAGATTTCGCATAAATGGACAGCACTATCTATCCCGGTATGCGGTCTGATTATGTGTGTGCATTTGCTAGGCGGCCTATCGCTGGTTCAACATTTGGATATAACCACGGAGCTTGATTAATGGGCATTATTCCAGTTGTTGTTTTTGTGGTGCTGGCGGCGATCGGATTGCCGATAGCACTGGTGATGATCGTGGCGGGCCTGTCGGGCGCCATATCTATCGGCGGCATTGGCTTCATTGAAATCATAGCAGATCGCTTTTACTCAGGCGTTGCCGGTTTTCTTCTGATTGCTGTGCCCTATTTTATTTTTACCGCTGAATTGATGAACCGTGCGAAATTAACCGATAGATTGGTCGCCTTTGCCAACAGCCTGTTCGGTAAAGCCCCCGGAGCGTTGTCCCATGTCAATGTCATCGTCAGCATTTTATTTGCCGGGCTGACAGGCGCTGCGGTAACCGACACGGTTGCCATCGGAAAAACCCTCATCCCGGCCATGAAACGGGAAGGATATCACGCCGACTACGCTGCTGCGGTCACTGCTTGTTCATCCATCATTGGACCCATTATTCCCCCTAGTATCATCATGGTGGTATATGCAGCAACCCTGCGTAATTTATCACTCATAGATTTATTTGTTGCCGGTCTCGTGCCGGGGCTGATGATGGGCGGTGCGCTTTTAATGGTCAGCGGATGGATATCCTGGCGTCGTGATTATGCCAGTCACACGGATATTAAATTTAAACATATATTGGGAACAGGTGTCCGTGCCTTCCCCGCCTTGATGATCCCGGTGATAATTTTGGGAGGAATTGTCAGTGGTATCACTACCGTAACGGAAGCGGCCGGATTAGGCGCTATTTATGCATTGATGGTCGGCGTTTTTGGGTATCGTACCCTGAGATTGCGAGATATCGTTGACTCTCTTGTCTCCACCGTAAAATTTTCCGGTGTCGTTTTTTTTCTACTCGGCGCCTCGACGATTTTAGGATGGTATGTGGTCCGGTCCGGTATCGCTCGAAGCTCAGCCGAATTTATTGCGATGGTCAGCACGGTGCCGATCATTCAGATGTTCGTGGTAAACGTCCTTTTGATCATCATCGGCATGTTTGTCGACGTTTTGCCGGCGATTGTCATTGCTGCGCCGGCGCTGGCGCCGGCGATGATTCAGCTTGGCTTCGACCCGCTTCACTTTGCGGTGGTTATGTTGCTTGCTCTCAATCTTGGCAATATAACGCCACCGGTGGGGATGACGTTGATGGTCGGATCAAAAATTGCCGGCGTTACCTATGAATCGGCCTTTCGTCAATCAATACCTTTCATAATCGGGCACCTCGTGGTCCTTGCAGTCGCTTCGGTTTTTCCGCAGCTAATACTTTGGCTGCCAAACCTTGTTAAAAATGTTTTTTAGTTGCAAATCTGTCCGGCAAATATAAAAAATCAAAATAGAATGGAGGCGCACATGAATACCGATTCCAAAGTCTGGTTGAACGGAAACTTGATCCCCTGGTCGGAGGCCACCGTACCGCTTTTGTCCCATGGCTTTTCACGGGGTTCGGCTTTTTTTGAAGTGTTTGGGGTTCACGTGGGACCTGAAGGCCGGATGGCATTCCGGATGGATCAGCA
>JARFPZ010000471.1 GCA_029288035.1 Desulfosarcina sp. | reverse complement strand
GTTTCCATCCACAAATGGTCTTTTTGCCCAATCTCAGCGTCAATCTGCGCGCTTGCTTGTGCGGCGTAGTAAACTACGCCTCCGCACAAGCGCTTGATTTCCTTGACCTTGGACAAAAATCCTCATTTCTGGATTGGAAACACAAAAGGTGCCCTTCTTTGGCAACGGTCTTTTATGGACGGGCACTAGTTAAACTATTCAACGAGATCTGGGATCATGTTTTACCCGCTGCTTCCGGGGATGTGTCCGCATACAGCATGGAAACCCTGTTACGTCCGTTGCGCTTTGAACGATACATTGCCTGATCGGCTCGCTGAATGAAGGTAGACAACGCTTCTTTGGGGTTGTATTCGGTAGCGCCAATACTGATGGTGACCGTCACTGCTTCTTCGCCTTCCGGTAAAAATGGTTCATCCTCCAATGCCGCTCGAATACGCTGGGCAACCGTTCTGGCTTCCTCGCCCGCAGTTTCCGGCAGGATTACCGTAAACTCCTCGCCGCCATAACGGTAGGCAGAGTCATTGGTTCTCAAACAGGATTTGATAATACGGCTAAAGCCAACCAGAACTTTATCTCCTTCAAGATGACCGAATTTATCATTGTATTCCTTGAAGTGATCGATATCGAGCAGTAACAACGTGAGCGGGTGTTGATAACGGTTGGAGCGATCTATCTCCGATTCCAGCTGGGAGTAAAATGATCTTGAGTTGTAAAGCTTCGTGAGGCCGTCGGTAATTGCAAGTTCTTGCAACTTCTCCATCATACGGATCCGTTCATTGGTGAGCTCACGCTCTTTGAGCACCCGTTTTAGCCGTAGCATCAGTTCCGCCAGCCGAACCGGTTTAATGACAAAATCGCTGGCGCCAATATTGATTGCCTCTTCGTAGGAATAGTTATCACTGTAACCGGTCATCACGATGACATCGGACGTACTGGCTTTTTTGATTAATTTTGTCAGCTCTAACCCGCCCATGACAGGCAGCATAATGTCCGTGATAACGACGTGGAAATTTTCCTTTCCCATTAACTCGAGAGCTTCTTCCGCGCTGCAGACCGCTTTGGCAGAATACCCGACGGTCTGGATGTACTCATGCATGGTATCGCGTACACCGACATCGTCATCGACAATTAAGATGCGGGTATCAGCTTTGGATGAAGCCATTGGAATATCCGCTCTGAATTATATAAGTTCACTGCAGACTTGACAGCCACTCGAAAGAATTGATAAAAGACTAAATTTATTAATTATTGTAGCTTACTATAGCTGGAAACCGGATGAGTGTCAACTCTCTTTTAGCGTTGTCGCAGCCGCATTCCGGCAGATTGAAAAATCAATAACTTGATCACTTTTTTTCATAATTGAAAATATGCAAAACATAAGAAATTTCAGTATCATCGCACATATTGATCACGGTAAATCCACCCTGTCGGACCGTCTGATCCAGATTACGGACATCATCTCCGAACGGGATTTTCAGGATCAAATTCTCGATACCATGGAAATCGAACGGGAACGCGGTATCACTATTAAGAGCCAGACGGTGTGCCTGCCATATACTGCTCAGGATGGGAAGTTATACTATTTAAATCTCATCGACACCCCGGGGCATGTGGATTTCACTTACGAGGTCTCCCGCTCCCTGGCCTCCTGTGAAGGTGCGCTCCTGATCATCGATGCCAGCCAGGGTGTCGAAGCCCAGACCCTGGCCAATCTCTACCTCGCCATGGAGCATGATCTGGAAATTATTCCGGTTATCAACAAGATTGACCTTCCCTCCGCGGATATCGATCGGGTAAAAATGCAAATCCATGATGATCTCGGTCTTGAGCCGGAGGAAGCAATTCTGGTATCCGCCAAAGAGGGCATTGGAACCGAAAACGTATTGGAGGCGGTGGTTCAAAGATTGCCCCCGCCGTCCGGAGATCCTGTAAAACCGCTGAAAGCGCTGATTTTTGATTCACACTATGATTCCTATCGGGGCACGGTGGTACATTTTCGCGTGTTCCAGGGACGGATTTCAAAAGGAGATGTGATATCGTTCATGTCCAACAATGCCGCTTACAAGGTTGAGGAAGTCGGGATATTCCAGCTGGACATGATCAAACAGAAACAATTATCTGCCGGACAGGTCGGGTATATGATTGCCGGAATCAAAACCGTCAGCGATACCCGCTGCGGTGACACCATCACATTGAAAAACGAGCCTTGTGATGCGCCCATGCCCGGCTTCAAAGAGGCCAAACCGGTGGTGTTTTCTTCCATTTACCCGGTGGCTTCCGACGGTTACGAAGATTTGGTGATCGCCCTTGAAAAGCTGAAGCTAAACGATGCCGCCCTGATCTATGAAAAAGACACGTCCGTCGCTCTGGGCTTCGGTTTCCGCTGCGGGTTCTTGGGCCTGCTGCACCTGGAAGTCGTCCAGGAAAGACTCGAGCGGGAATACGGACTTTCCCTCATCCTCACCGCACCGTCGGTTCAATATAAATTGTTGATGAGTGACGGCACGGAACAAACCATCGACAATCCCGCGCTTTATCCCGATCCGACACTCATTGAGATCACCAAAGAGCCTTTTATCCGGGCCGCTATCATCGTGCCGGATCGTTACATGGGTGTGGTCATGAAGCTTTGCCTGGAACGACGCGGCATCAACAAAAATTATCAATACCTCACCAGCGACCGTCTCGAGATGATTTTTGAGATACCGCTGGCGGAGGTAATATATGATTTTTATGACAGGCTCAAGTCGATCACCCAGGGGTACGGTTCCTTTGACTATGATATCATCGATTTCAGGCAGACCGATCTTGTCAAAATGGACATTCTCATCAACGGCGAACGGGTGGATGCGCTGTCTCAACTGGTACACCGGGACAATGCCGTCGCAAGGGCACGCACCGCCTGCGAAAAATTGCGGGATGAAATTCCACGCCAGATGTTTAAAATTGCAATTCAGGGAGCCATCGGCGGCAACATCATCGCCCGCAAAACCGTATCGGCTTTCAGAAAGGACGTCACCGCCAAATGCTATGGCGGCGACATCACCCGCAAACGCAAGCTGCTTGAAAAGCAAAAAAAGGGGAAAAAGAGAATGAAGCTGGTCGGCAAGGTGATGATTCCCCAATCCGCCTTTCTGGCGGTCCTGAAAACCGATACCGACTAAACTGAGTTCGGAATTCGGCCTCCGGCCCATAGGGGCGGGGCCTACGCCCCGGGGGGAATGGGGAATGCGGAAGTCGGAAATTTTGAAAAGGAAAATTATTTTACGATTTGCAGCATCTTGAACTAAAATCGTTTATTTTGAACTTCAGCAATTAAAAAATTCATATTCACTTTTTTTCATTCCGTCCTCTTTTCTTCCAATCCGTCCTGGTAGGATTTCTTGCCATACCAGACAATCTGGTGGCAGATGCCACGGACAATTCTCACCTCCTTTGCCCGCAGCTGCATGCGGGAGATAAAACGGCGCAGGTTGTTCATGAAATAGTCCGGATTATCCGGATTGATAAAGCTGATACGGATAAGCGCGTCCTTTAATTGCTCATACATGGCCTCGAGCTCGTGCCGGTTGGCCAGACGCGGCGCAAACTCGCCAGGTTTACTGCAGCTGAAGCGAAACAACTCATAACATATAATCATGACCGCCTGGGCCAAATTGAGCGAAGAGAATTCGGCCGTGGGAATGTTGACCAGAATATCGCAAAAACGGATGTCGCGGTTGGTAAGCCCGCGGTCTTCAGGTCCGAACAGAATGGCAATCCGATTTCTATGGGATACGGAAAGAAGCTTTTGGCCCAGATTTGACGGTGAACTGACAACCTTGCGCTGGCCGCCCAATCGGGCGGTGGTACCGACCACAAAATTAAAATCAGCCAGTGCCTCGTCTAACGTATCGTAAACCCTCATTTGCTCAACCACATCCGATGCCGCATGAGTTGCCATGCGGCAGATTTTCGTCAGGTCACAATTAAGGGGGGCAACGACAACCAGCTGACCGATACCCATGTTGCAGATGGCCCGGGCGGCCGCCCCGATATTTTCAGGAAACCGCGTGCCGAGCAAAACAATGGATATGTTTTCGAGGTTGATTCTGGCGGGCATCAACGAATAATTTCAAATCGATTGAAAAAGTATGATATTTCAAAGGATGCCGTCTCGGGTGCATCGGAACCGTGAACCACATTTTTTTCGATGTCGGTGGCAAACTGCCGTCGAATCGTACCATCGGCAGCTTCTTTATAGTTGGTGGCGCCCATCAAATCCCGATATCTGGCAATTACATTTTCTCCTTCCAAAACCATGACGACGGCCGGACCGGAACTCATGAAACCGGTCAAGCTCTCAAAAAAAGGTTTTTCACGGTGTACGGCATAAAAGCCTTCGGCCTGGCTCTTGGTCATATGCACCATCTTCATGGCCACGATATTCAGATCATTTTGTTCCAGCAGCTTGACAACGTCGCCGATCAGACCGCGCTTGACGCCGTCCGGTTTAATAATTGAAAGTGTTCTTTCCATGATATAATTGTCCCTCCTGCAAAAATTTAATCCCAGGTGGCATAACAGATGCGGCTTGGCAAGTCAACATATCTCAATTCGGTTGACAAAGATTTTGTGAGTATTTAGAATTCTGTTGAAGTCCTATTGATTTGAAAACCGACCTGAAGACGGGGGGGATATTCGATGCCGATTTATGAGTTCTACTGTGAGGATTGCAATACGATTTTTAATTTTTTCTCAAAGACGATCAATACGACCAAAAGGCCCAAGTGCCCCAAGTGTAAGACCAGGAAGCTATCGAGACAAATGTCGGCTTTTTCGTTTACCGGCAAAGCCAAAGAAGACGGTGATATGGATGATTTGCCTTTTGACGAGAACAAAATGGAAAAAGCCATGCAAATGCTGGCTGGTGAAGCCGAAAATATCAACGAAGATGATCCCCGTCAGGCCGCCAATCTGATGCGTAAACTTACAGATATGACCGGACTTGAACTGGGCGACGGCATGCAGGAGGCCTTGAAACGGATGGAAGCCGGTGAGGACCCCGATGCAATAGAAGCCGAAATGGGAGATCTTTTGGAAGGGGAAGATCCATTCACGTTGCCCGAAAAAAAAGGCGGCGTAGCCGCCAAGAAGCGACCGGCGCCGCAAAAGGATGAGACGCTTTACGACCTTTA